>JAYVLC010000115.1:0-10670 GCA_043759675.1 Sphingosinicellaceae bacterium | reverse complement strand
CAGGAACTTCCCGACATCGCGGTCGTCGGTGTTGCGCCAGAATTGCCAATAGTCCCAGGTTGGGAGAGAATCCTCGTGCAGCCAGACTGCGCCTGCCGCCGTCTTGCCCATCTTGGCACCGTCCGCCGTGGTGATCAGCGGGGTGGTCACGCCGAACACCTCCCCGCCCGCCATCCGCCGGGTCAGGTCGATGCCGCCGACGATATTGCCCCATTGGTCGGAGCCGCCCATTTGCAACCGGCAGCCCTCGCGGCGGAACAGTTCGAGGAAATCATAGGCCTGGAGGATCATGTAGTTGAACTCGAGGAAGCTCAGATTCTGCTCGCGTTCGAGCCGCATCTGCACCGAATCGCGCTTCAGCATCGCATTGACCGAAAAATGTTGCCCGACGTCGCGCAGGAACGGGATGTACGCAAGGCCGGCCAGCCAGTCGTCATTGTCGAGCATAATCGCGTCGGAAGGGCCATCACCGAACGTCAGAAAGCGCTCAAAAATGCGGCGGATGCTGGCCTTGTTGGCATCGAGTGTCGGCTGATCCAGCATGGTGCGGCTGGCGTCCTTGCCGCTCGGGTCGCCGACCTTGGAGGTGCCGCCGCCCATCAGTACGATGGGGCGATGCCCGGTCTGTTGCATCCGGCGCAGCAGCATGATCGACACCAGATTGCCGACGTGCAGAGAGGGTGCGGTGCAGTCGAAGCCGATATAGCCGGTGACCGGACCGGACAGGGCGAGCACGTCCAACGCGGCCGCATCGGTGATCTGGTGAACATAGCCGCGCTCGTTTAGGACGCGCAGGAAGCTGGAGTTATGGGCGGTCATGGCGCGGCGCTTAGCATGGAGACCGGAACGTGGGTAGGGATCGGCTGGCAATCGGCTTGATGTCGGGCACGTCGATGGACGGCATTGATGCAGCGCTGATTGAAACCGACGGCGAGGGTGTGGCGCGACCGCTGGAGTTCCTGTTCCGACCCTATGACGCGGCGATGCGGGCGAAACTGCGGCGCGCTATTGAGCTGGCGCTGGCGATGGAGGCTCCCACCGCGCACCTCGAAATTGACGCCATCACGCTTGATTTGACCGTTGCGCATGATGAGGCGGTTGCGGCGCTTTTGGAGCAGGCGGGCGTCGGGCCGGACGATATCGAACTGATCGGGTTTCATGGCCAGACCATCGCCCACCGCCCGGATCGCGGCTGGACCTGGCAGATTGGCGACGGCGATTTGCTGGCGAAATTGAGTGGCGTAGCCGTAGTCAATGATTTCCGATCAGCCGATGTGGCGGCAGGCGGGCAGGGCGCGCCGCTGGTGCCGCTGTATCACCGGGCGCTGGTAGGGGAATTGCGCGGTGGCGGCGCGGTTGGCGTGCTGAACCTTGGCGGCGTCGGCAATCTGACGTGGTTTGGCAGCGGCGATGACGACATATTGGCGTTCGACACCGGGCCGGCCAATGCCTTGATCGATGATTGGGTGCGGGCGCATGGGGCCGGTGACCGGGACGAAGGCGGGGCGATTGCTGCGTCGGGCGCGGTCCACCTGGATGTGCTGACTGCGATGTGCGACCTGCCGTGGTTTGACCTACCACCGCCAAAATCGCTCGACCGGCATGATTTCACCACCCAGCCTGCGCGTGGGTTGTCGCTGGCGGATGGGGCGGCAACGCTGACGGCATTTACAGCGGAGACGGTGCGCATCGCGCTTGGCCATGCAGCGGAGCCGACGATGCGGTTGTTGGTGACCGGCGGCGGGCGGCACAATGCCACGTTGATGCGGATGCTCGGCGACCGGCTGAATATGCCGGTTGAGCCGGTGGAGGCGGTCGGCTGGAACGGCGACGGGCTGGAGGCGGAAGCCTTTGCCTATCTGGCCGTCCGCGTAGCTGAAGGACTGCCGACCAGCCTGCCGGGGACCACCGGGGTTCGCATACCCACCAGCGGCGGGCGACTACACCGGCCTTAACGTCCGCTGGCCAGCCGCATGTCGAGATAGCGGTCCATCGAACCCTGGAGCTGATCCATTTCATGTTCGAAAAAGTGATTCGCAGTTTCGATCACATCATAATCGATGACAATGTGGCGCTGGGTCCGCAGCTTATCGACCAGCTTTTGCACACCGCCGATGGTGACGACTTCATCCGCTGCGCCCTGAATGATGATACCAGATGACGGACACGGCGCGAGGAAGCCGAAGTCATACATGTTGGCAGGCGGCGCGACCGAGATGAAGCCCTTGATCTCAGGGCGGCGCATCAAAAGCTGCATGCCGATCCAGGCGCCAAAGCTGAACCCGCCGACCCAGACATAGGGGGCTTCGGGGTTGATCTGCTGCATCCAGTCGAGCGCCGAGGCCGCATCTGACAGCTCGCCGATACCGTTGTCGAACACGCCCTGGCTGCGCCCGACACCCCGGAAATTGAAGCGGAGTGTCGAGAAGCCGCGCTTGACGAACATCTGGTACATGCCCTGCACGATGCGGTTGTTCATCGTGCCGCCGCCCTGTGGATGCGGGTGCAGGATCAGCGCGAGCGGCGCGCGCGGGCGGGAGGCGGGCTGGTAACGGCCTTCAAGGCGTCCCTCTGGGCCGGCGAAAATGACTTCGGGCATGGGCGATGCTGCTCTCGTGTCGGGGGTGCGCTTGGAAGCGCGGGTCTATATATGGGGGTGGTGATGACTTGCAACCGGAACGAGGCCAAGTGAGCCGATCTGTCGCCTATCTTGATTACAATGCGACCGCGCCGATGGAACCGGCGGCGGTCGATGCGATGGTGGCGACCGCGCGGGAGTGGGCCAATCCTTCGAGTGTCCACACTGCCGGACGGCGGGCGCGCGGGCTGTTGGAGACAGCACGGGACAGCATCGGCCGGTCGCTGGGATGCCGCGCGGAGCAAATCATATTCACCGGTGGTGGCACCGAGGCTTTGGGGCTGGCGCTTGGCGGTGTCCAATGTGCGTCGCGACTGATCTCGGCCATTGAGCATGATGCGGTGCAAAGTCAGCGGGCAGGCGCGTTGGTGATCCCGGTTGATGGCAATGGGCTGGTTGATCTGGCGGCGCTTGCGGCGATGGTAGGACAGGCTCCGGCTCCAGCGCTGGTCGCAGTGATGCATGTCAACAATGAGACCGGCGTGATCCAGCCGATTGCCGAGATTGCGCGGATCGTCTGGGCAGTTGGCGGCAAGTTGCTGGTTGATGCGGTGCAGTCGGCGGGCAAGCTGCCGCTGCCAGACGGGGATTTTCTGGCGGTGTCGTCCCACAAATTTGGCGGGCCACCGGGTGTTGGCGCGCTGATTGTGCGCTGCAATGACGGGATTTCCGCAGTCCAGCGCGGCGGCGGACAGGAACGGGGCCTACGCGGGGGCACTGAGAATCTGCCGGGGATTGCCGGGTTTGCCGCAGCGCTGGAAGCGCGTGCCGATCATGGCTGGCTGGTGCGGGCCGCTGAGTTACGCGACGGACTGGAGGCGCGGCTGGGCGCTGAGATCATCGGGCGCAATGCCCCAAGAATTGGTACTACGTCATCGATCCACATGCCCGGCGTGGCGGCGTCAACGCAGCTGATGGCGCTCGATCTGGCGGGATTTGCGGTATCGAGCGGCGCGGCCTGTTCCTCGGGCAAGGTCAAGGACAGCCATGTCCTTACTGCAATGGGGATATCACCCGCTGTGGCCGGGGCGACAATCCGGGTCAGTCTGGGCTGGAATACGACCGAAGCGGAAGTGCAGGGCTTTGGCGATGCGTGGCTGGCGCTCGCCGCGCGGCTGGCACGACAGGCTGCCTGATGGCTGCGCCAATCTACCTCGATTATCAGGCGACCACGCCGCTTTGCGCCGAAGCGCGGGCGGCGATGTTGCCCTATCTCGACACCAAGTTCGGCAATCCGCATTCGGATCACCGGTTCGGCTGGGAAGCGGATGCCGGGGTCGAGGTGGCGCGGGCGCAGGTCGCCTCGCTTATTGGGGTCGCGCCGCAGACTTTGCTGTTCACATCGGGCGCGACCGAGGCGGCAAATCTCGCGCTGAAGGGCGTGCTGGCAGCCGGCCCGCGCCGTCGCATCGTCACGCTGGCGACCGAGCATAGCTGCGTGCTGGAAAGCGCGCGCTGGCTCGAATCGGTCGGGGCTGAGCTGACCGTGCTGGGGGTTGACGGGCAGGGGCAGGTGCGGCTGGACGAACTGGCGGCGGCGATGGGCGAGGATGTCGCGCTGGTCGCGGTGGCGGCGGTCAACAATGAGATCGGGGTGATCCAGCCGCTGGCGGAGGTTGCCGCACTGGCGCGGCGCGTCGGGGCGCTGATGTTCGTCGACGGGGCGCAGGCGTTCGGCAAGCTGGCGCTCAATCCGGCCGATTTCGACCTGCTCAGCCTGTCGGCGCACAAGATTTACGGGCCAAAGGGGGTTGGGGCGCTTTATGTGAAACCGGGGACCCGGCTCGCCCCTCAACAACATGGCGGCGGTCAGGAAGGGGACGGCTTGCGCTCGGGCACCGTGTCACCGGCGCTCTGTGCTGGCTTTGGCGCAGCGGCGAAGGTCGCGCAGGTCATGATGGCGGAAGACCAGAAGCATGTTGCGGCGCTTTGGGACCGGATGCTGGCACAGTTGGACGCGCCAGTGCAGGTCAACGGGTCGCAGGCGCAGCGCTGGCGCGGCAATCTGAATGTCAGTTTTCCCGGTATCGACGGCGCGCGATTACTGTCTGATGTGCTGCGGGAGGTGGCGCTGTCGTCAGGGGCCGCCTGTGCCTCGGCAAAGGGCAAGGCGAGCCATGTGCTGGCGGCGCTGGGGGTGCCGGAACCGCTGGCCCGCGCGACGCTGCGGATCGGCTGGGGCCGCTATACCACGACCGACGAAATCGACAGGGCAGCGGCGGCGATCAACCACGCGGTCCGCGCCCAGGGTGTGAAGACCGCATGACCAAAGTGAGGTTCATATCCGCCGATGGCCGGACAACAGTTGAAGCCAAGGGAGCGGACGGCACCCGGCTGCTGGAGTTGGCACAGGCGAACGGTCAGCCACTGGAGGGCACCTGCGAAGGCGCGATGGCCTGTTCAACCTGCCATGTCATCGTGGCAGCTGCGGATTTTGCCAAACTGCCGCCTGCCAGCGGTGACGAGGAAGACATGCTCGACTTCGCCTATGGCGTGACGCGGACCAGCCGTCTGGCGTGCCAGATCATGCTGGGCGAAGCGCTGGAGACGCTCGAAGTCCGGATGCCGGGGGGCAGTGCAAATATGCAGGGGCGGTAGGGGCCTGCGTCAGTAATGGTATCGGCACTGCGCGATTTCGAGGCGCTGGGCGTCGTCCTTGCCGGTGACGCGATAGACAAGTCGATGCTCCGCCGTGATGCGCCGCGACCACCAGCCCGCCCAATCGCCTTTCAATGGCTCCGGCTTGCCCGTGCCCTTGAACGGCGTTCGCAGACACTCATTGATCAACTCGGCCAGCCGTCGTGCGACCTTGGGCTCATGCTGCTGGAAATGGAGGAGCTCGTCCCAAGCAGCTCGGTCGAGCAGCAACCTCACAACGTCGCCGGGTCAACTTCAATCCCCGCACCAGCGTTGAGCCGCGCGATGGCGGCATCGAGCGCGCGGGCGTTAGCCGGACTGGCGCGTAAATAGGCCGTCGCGTCGAGCCGGTCATACTCACTCTGTGGAATCATCACCATCGGCGGATGCCCCTGCCGCGTAACCAGCAGCGGCGTGGAATCATCAACCGCGCGATCCATCCACTGGGCGAGGTTCTTGCGGAGGTCGGTGGCAGATACGTGCAGCATGATGTACGTGATAGCGTGCGTTTTCCGGACGTGCAAGTAAGGCGTGATTTTGTGCGCCTTTGCTGGACGAAGGGCTGGAGAAGCTGGCGGTGCGGATGCCTAGGGATTGCGAATATGCAGGGGCGGCAGGCGGGACGAGCGTTCAAATATCAGCCCCTGGAACTTGGGCACACACAAAATAGCGTATGCCGACCCGGTTTCAAAAGCGCCAATCTTCCGCATCAATCAACGCCAAGAGATTGATGCAGAGAAGCTCCTCCTGGGCGCAAACGAACGGAATCTTTGGGCTGTTGGCCGAGCCGCCTTTTTCTTCGGTAACGACAACGAGGTGGGGATTAGCGGCGAGTGCTTGGGCGAGTACAAACGGATCGCCTCCAGATTTTCCCTTCCTAGTATCGACGAGCCGGGGATAGCTGCGCATCAGCCGGACGACATGCGCCTGCACGCCATCATCGATCTCGCGACACAGTGCGTCCTTCCGATCCTTGGCCCATGCGAAAACCTCGTCATTCTTGCGTTCCAACTCGCGATAAACCTCGATCGATACGATCAAACGTCCCGCCTCGACTAAATTTTCAATCGCTTCCCACAGTCGCGGAAAACGGCGCGGCGGATAGGCGCGTTCAGACGCGTGGATGAGTGAGCTGGAGTCGATGCAGTAAATCGGCTTCGCCTCGGTCATCAGCTGAAGCCCAACTGCTGTTCAACACCGGCAAGGTGCCGCGTCTTTACGCCGAGATAGCCCGAAACTTCCGACAGACTCAGCCGGTCTTGATGGTAGTTTTCGAGGATCAGTCCGACCAGCGTGGGACCTAGATTAGCAACCGTCTCGCGCGGCATATTGCGCGGGATCGGCTTGTCAGCATTCTGAGCCCTTTGTAGTTCGAGCTGCCGGCGGAATTCGTTGGCATATTGCACCCGTTTCTGTTGATAAAAAGTGGTGCTCACGCGACCGAAAGTCAACAAACGGCGCACGACCGCGTCGCGCGAGACGCCATATGTCAGTGATAGGGTTTTGATCGCCTCGTCCGACCATTCATGTTGACCGAGTCCTTTCTCGTCGACGAGTGTCTCGGCTAGGAATTGAGCTCGCGGCATTAACGCTGCGGCGGCCACCATATTGCAAAATATCTCAATTTTTTCATCGTCCCGTGGGCGCGGCGCATCGACATTGAGGTCGGAGACGCCGCTCTGTTTAAGCATGAGGTGTGCTAGCTCATGGAGCAGGCTGAACGTCCGGCGCGGATAGGCGTCCTTGCGGTTGACCACCATAAACGGAAGCGTTTCCGCCCAATACGCAAAGCCGGATGCTTCATCGCGCTCAAGGCTCGACGCCTGGAAGACGAGAACGCCGAGTTTCTCAATCCGTGTGCGCCAAGCGCGAAAGGCAACAAGCGGATTATGCCACGCAGCCTGCAGGTTGTAGTCAACATCCAGAGCCTTGCGAATGCCATCGCCCACCGAGTCGATATCTGCATTCAACGTCGTGTTGAGGTCGAGGGTTGGTGTCTCGCCCCCTGTTTCGCCGAGCATTTCCAGTGCAAGCTCACGGCGCTGGTGCGCGCGGCGAATTTCTAGCGTTAGCGCAGGCGAGAAATGGCGCGGCCCAAGATCGGGCAGGCGCCGGAAGTCATGCATGGGCATAAAGGCAAGGGGTGGTTCGGGCAGATATAGCACCGCCAACGGTCGCATGTATAAGTCTGCCAACTTGCGGAGCTGCGGGATTGATGGCTGATCTTCGCCGGATTCCCACGCGATTAAGCGCTCGTCATCTAGTTTCAGTTTGGACGCTATGACGGCGAGGTCATAGCCTGCGGATGTCCTAGCCCATACTAGCACAGATGGATTCACGACGGCTTTGACTCGCTTCGTCATGCCGGAAAACTAGTCATATATGCTGAAAGGCTGGCGGCAATTATCGCAGCGACACGAAGGAAATTATTCCTGTACAGATACTTAGCAGACATTAAGTCCACTTTGCCACGGGAACGGCCAGACATGCAACGTTTCAACTAGACTACCGCCGTGCCCATGTCCCTGACGCGCCAGAGCGAGAAGTTGATCGCGAGTTGGCGGGGGTGGGTTGCGGTGGACGATTGGCATTTGCGGCACATCGTAAAATCGGCGGTTCGCCCTCTCCCCGCTCAGCCTTGGGGGCTGAGTCGCCCTCTCCCTGTCAGGGTGAGGGAGGCGTTGGCGGCTTTGCGGAAGAGGGTTGGGAGGCCGGTTTGATAGAGGCTGGCGATGGGAGTCCATTGGCCCTCGACCTCCGGTCGCTCGGTAAATAGGGCCATCGCCAAATCCAGCACCAGCTCGAAATGGGTGAAGCCGTGGCGGATGGCGGCGGGGGTGATTTGCCAGTCGGCGGTAGCGGGCGCGCCGGTCAGGTCTGGGTCGCCGATTTCCCACGGGCCGGTGGGGAGGGCGAGCATGCCGCCGAGGAGGCCTTTGGTGGGGCGGGTGACCAAAAGGACATGGCCGTCATGTTCGAGCCAGAAGACGGTGCCGCGTTTGAGGGGGCGCGGCGGCTTGGGGGCTTTGACGGGGTAGGATTCGGGATTGCCGGCGGCGAAGGCGGCACAGTCGGCGTTGAGCGGGCAGGTGGCGCAGACGGGGTTTCGCGGGGTGCAGATCGCGCTGCCGAGGTCCATCAGGCCTTGCGCGAAGTCGCCGGGGCGGTCCGGCGGGGTCAGGGTGTCGACATGGTCGCGGATTGCGGCTTTGGCTTGTGGGAGCGGGGTACCGATTGCGAACAGGCGGGTGATGACGCGTTCGATATTGCCATCGACGACGGCGGCGCGCTCGCCAAAGGCGATGCTGGCGATGGCGGCGGCGGTGTAGGGGCCGATACCGGGGAGGGCGCGCAGCGACGCCTCGGTGGTGGGGAAGGCCCCCACAGCGGCGACGGCGCGGGCGCAGGCGAGCAGGTTTCTGGCCCGGGCGTAATAGCCAAGGCCTGCCCAGGCGGCCATGACCTCGGCGTGGTGAGCGGCGGCAAGGGCCGCGACGGTCGGCCAGCGGGCGGTGAAGCGGGTGAAATAGGGGATGACTGCGGCGACGGTGGTCTGCTGCAGCATGATTTCGGACAGCCAGACCCGGTAGGGATCGGCGCGTTCGGAGGACCCCGGCGGGATGCGCCACGGCAGCACGCGGGCATTCCGGTCATACCAATGCAGCAGCGCGGTGGCGGGATACTCGACGGACATGCGCCCTCATGCCATGAATAGCATCATGCGGGAATCAGATGGTCGGAAACGCGGCGCGCGGGCGGTCAGCGACATGGTGCCTGCGGCGGCGCGGGCGGCATTCCGCAAATTCGGCTTTGTTGAAAGTTCGATCATATCGCGCTGGTCTGACATTGTTGGTGACGCCTATGCCAAGCATAGCGCCCCGGATTCGCTGAAATTTCCGATGGGCAAGCGGTCGGGTGGGACGCTGACCGTGATTTGCGCCGGGCCGTTTGCGGTGACCCTGCAACATGTCGAGCCGCAGATCATCGAGCGGGTGAACCGGTTCTTTGGCTATGCGGCCATCGAGCGGATCGCGTTGCGGCAGGGGGAGTTGCCGAAACGGGCCAAGCCGCAAGCCAGTGCGCCGGAGGTTTGCCTGACGGCTGAAACCCAGTCATCGCTGAAGGCCATCGGTGATCCGTCGCTGCGCGCCGCGCTTGAGGGGCTGGCGCGGCAGATTCCGGTGACCCGGGGGGTTCCGCTTATTGAATAGCCGAAGGCGCGGTTGCATAAGCTGGAGCGAGGCGTGCGCGAGTCTCTCGCACGTATTGAGTGGGGAATGACGATGGTCTTTGGTGGTTCGCGGACGCTGACAGTCTTGGCTGCCCTGTCAATTTCGGTGCTGGCGTCGTGCGACAGCAAACCGGCAGCGGATACCAAAGCGGCAAAGGTCGAGGTGGCGGGGATTGCCGCGCCCGCCGGGACCGAATGGACGACGACCGTCGCCAAGACGCCTGAAGGGGGTTTCCGGATGGGGAACCCCGATGCCAAGGTCAAATTGGTCGAATTTGCCTCGCTCTGGTGCCCGCATTGCGGCGAATTCAGCGAGCAGGCGATGGCGATCCTGAAGCGCGATTATATCTCCAAGGGGATCATGAGTTT
The DNA here is from genome assembly GCA_043759675.1 of Sphingosinicellaceae bacterium. Classification (GTDB taxonomy): domain Bacteria; phylum Pseudomonadota; class Alphaproteobacteria; order Sphingomonadales; family Sphingomonadaceae; genus JADCGM01. The sequence goes on along the minus strand of JAYVLC010000115.1, from coordinate 795 downwards.
CGAGCGGCGGGATTTCATCTTGAACCCGGTCGATATGGCGGTGACGTTGGCCGCCCGCTGTGCGCCGCCTTCAACCTATTTCCGGCTGGTCGACGGGCTCTATGAGCAGCAATCGGTATGGGAGCAGGCCGTGATGGGCCGGGGCGAGCCCGAAATGGCGCGGATTGGCGCGCTGCCACAGGCGGAAGCGTTCATGGCCTATATCGATGCTGCGGGCCTTGGCAGTTTCTTTGCATCACGCGGGCTGCCACGCGGCAAGCTGGCGCAGTGTGTGGCCGACAAGGCGCAGATTGATGCGCTGTCGGTGATCGCCAAGGATGCTGTCGACAATCACGGACTGACCGGAACGCCCGGATTTTTGATCAATGGCGATACCCAGAAAGACGTTTATTCCTGGGCAGCGCTGGAGCCGAAGCTGAAGGCTGCGGTGAAGTAATGCGGCAGGCGGGTGCCAATTTGGGCCGGTGGCTGGTGATAGCGGCCATGCTAGCGCTGTCGGCTGCTGCACCCAAGCCTGTCGCCAAAGGCCAGACCAATTGGGCTGCGGTTGTCCGCACGACAGCGCAGGGTGGGTTCCTGATCGGCAATCCGGCGGCGCGGGTTAAGTTGCTGGAATTTGGTTCTTATACCTGCCCGCACTGTGCGCGGTTCGAAGCCGAAGCGGTCCCGGCGCTGTTACAGACCTATGTCGCGACCGGCCGGGTTTCCTATGAGTTTCGCGGCTTTCCCATACATGGTCCGATTGATGCCGGTATGACCTTGCTGACGATGTGCCAGCCCGCGACATCCGGCTGG
>JAYVLC010000114.1:0-8559 GCA_043759675.1 Sphingosinicellaceae bacterium | reverse complement strand
GCGATGGAGCCTGATCCGGTTGCCGCGACGGCAAACCACATCCGGCTATTCTGGGACCCGCGCATGAAGCGGCTGATCCTCGAGCACGGCAATGCCGGCCTGTCGATCATCGCTGCCACCGCCATCGCCCAACTTGTTGAAGCCCATGGCACAGCCTGACCCAGGGTCGCGGCCGGTTCGTTTTACCGTCATGAAACCGGGCTTGCAGCCGCCCGCATCGACGCAGCGACCTATCATCCTCGAGGCGCCAATTGCCATCGAGTACAACGGCATCGGCTATGCGGTGATGATGGCAACCCCGACCGACCTTGAGGACTATGTCCTGGGGTTCAGCCTGTCGGAGCGACTGATCGACGATGCCACGCAATTGCTTGCGGTCGATATCCATCCGGCAAGCCAGGGCTGGATCGTGCGGGCCCAGCTGGCGCCTGACCGGATTGACAAGGTGATCGACCGCGCCCGACAGCGCGTCTCGGAGGGTAGCTGCGGGCTGTGCGGCATGGACAATCTCGACGAAGTCATGCGCCCCTTGCCGCGCGTCACGGCGCAGCTTGACGTTCAACCCGATGCGGTGTTCACCGCCCTTGACCACTTGCGGGCGCACCAGCCGCTCAATCGCGCCACCGGTGCAGCGCATGCCGCCGCATTTTGCGACGCAATCGGCGCCATTGTGATGGCCCGCGAAGATGTTGGCCGTCACAACGCGCTCGACAAATTGCTCGGCGGACTCGCGAGAGCCAACATCCGGCCCGCCGACGGATTTCTGCTGCTGACCGCGCGCTGCAGCTTTGAATTGACTCAAAAAGCCATCATCGCGAATTGCCCGATGCTCGTGACCATCTCCGCCGCGACCGACCTGGCGATCACGCTGGCAAACCGGCACGGCCTCCGGCTGATCAGCCTTGCCCGCCCGGACGGGGCACTTGTCGCATCGCCCCAAAACGATTGATCAGCCAGCTGCGCACCGCAGCAATCGCCGGATCAACCAAGTCGTCTGCGTGCAGCTTCAGATAATAGCCATAGCCGTCCCCCATCACTGAATCGAACGGCATCACCAGTCGGCCATCGGCCAATTCCTGGGCGAACATGTCGACGTCGCCAAGCACCAGGCCATTGGCCTGCATCGCATATTGAGCAGCAGCGATTGTGGTATCAAACGCCAGGCCATCGCTGCGTGGCACCGTCAGCCCGCATTGGCGGAGATAGCTGGCCCACAGCAGGTCGCGCGGCTCCCCATCGAGCTTTATGTGCAGAAGTTCGTTGGCCGCCAGAAACGCCTCGAGCGTCAGCCCCTTGCTCGCCGCAGCAGTCTCGAGTGAGCACAGGGGTGCGACCCGCACCATCCACAATAAATCCGTAATCCGGTCATCAACATTTGGTCGGTCGTAGACAATGGCCATGTCAAATTCGGTTGGCGGCACGCCGGTGACATGCGCGCTCGATACATCGATCCGGATATCCGGATACGCAAGCCGGAATTCGTGCAGCATCGGCAGGAACAATTGCTGGAGTAGCGACGGCGGAATGTGAATGCGCAGCGTCCGCCGCCCCGCGCTATCGTCGCGGATTGCATTCAGTGTCTGCTCGATCCGGTCGAGGCCCTTGGTCACCACCGGCAACAGCTCCTCGCCCGCAGCCGTCAGCGCCAGCTTTGACGCATCCCGGACGAAGAGCTGCTTGCCCAGCAATTCCTCCAGCCCACTGACATGCCGGCTCATCGCGCTTTGGGAGACCGACAGCGCCGCCGCACCGGCGGTGAAGCTCAAATGCTGCCCAACCGCCTCAAACGCCCGGAGCGCGTTAAGCGGAAGCCAGCGGCGGTTGATGACGCTGCGGTTGGTCATGCGACGGCCCTTTCCACCCCGAATTTACGGCATCGTCGCCGGTCCCGCGTCACTAACCCGACAATTAAACATAGGGCTATGCGAAAATGCGATTTTGCGACGCTGACGTGCTGGTTCATCGCTGCGATAGCGACTGAGACGGGGGCAATGGTTTGGACCTGCAGCGGATAGACGGATTGGTTCGGGCCCGACGCCCCGGACACACGCTGCCGCAAGGCCTGTATATCGATGCGCCGGTCTTCGACTTCGATATGGAGGCAATTTACCGGCAAAGCTGGCTGATGGTTGGCATGGACTGTGAACTTCCCAAATCGGGCAGCTATGTCTCGATGATGATCGGCAAATGGCCCGTCGTCATCACCCGCGCTCGCGATGGGGCGATCCGGGCCTTCCACAACAGCTGCCGTCACCGGGGGTCGATGCTCTGTCCGCCGGGCAACGGCACGGCCCCAAAACTGGTCTGTCCCTATCACCGCTGGACCTACGATCTGGATGGCTCCCTGTTTGCCGCTGGCCGGATGCCGGAAGAATTCGACAAAAGCGAGCATGGCCTGAAACCCGTCGCGGTCGAGCGTATCGCCGGGGCACTCTTCATCTGCCTGTCCGACAATCCGCCGCCGATTGACGCGTTCCGCCAAGCGCTCAGCGCCTACGCGGCACCGCATCATTTTGAGAATGCCAAACTCGCGCATCAGAGCGTACTCGTTGAACATGCCAATTGGAAACTGGTGATGGAGAACGCGCGCGAATGCTACCACTGCGCCACCGGCCATCCCGAACTCTCCAGGACCTTCCCGGTCGGGATGTCGAAGCATTTCGATGTGCAGGAGGATATGCGCTCCGCAGCCTTTGCAGCCACCATGGACCAGCTCGGCCTTCCGCACACACCGCTTGAAGGTGATTGGTGGCAGACCGCCCGGTTCGCTCTGAACGAGGGCTGCGTATCCATTTCAGCCGACGGCGAGCATCTCGTAAAAAAGCTGATGTGCGACGTGAATGGCGGCGATATTGGCTCGATGCGCTGGGCGCTCGATCCGCACTGCTTTGCCCATGCAACAGCGGACCATGTCGTGGTGTTCAGCGCCGTGCCGGTTGGCCCTGACGCGACCCACGTCTACACCAAATGGTATGTCCACAAGGACGCCGTCGAAGGCGTGGATTATGATGTAGAGACGCTGATCGACCTCTGGTCCAGGACCAACCTCCAGGACAAATATCTGGCGGAAAACAACCAGGCTGGCGTCAACAGCCCCGGCTATACGCCAGGCCCCTACTCGCAGGACGCCGAAATGCTGGCCCAGCGATTTACCGACTGGTACTGTGACAAGGCGCGCGCCTACATTGACGCCCATGTCGACTGATCACCCACCGGGTTGGCGCCCCGAGACGCTTGCCGTTGCGCATGGCTATGATCCGGATATGGGGATGGGGTCGGTCAAGCCGCCGATCTTCATGACCTCGACCTTCGTCTATCCGTCGGCCCAACACGCAAAGAACGTCCACCAGGCCTATTTCGACGGCACCGGGCCGCTGGTCGGCCAGACCAACCACATCTATTCCCGGCTGGGCCATCCCGGCCTGGATTTCCTCGAAGCGCGCCTCGCAGCGATCGACGGCGCAGAGGATGCCGTCGCCTTTTGCAGCGGCATGGCGGCGCATAGCAGTATTGCGCTCGCCCACGTCCGTCCCGGCGACAGCGTACTGCACGGTCGCCCGATCTATGGCGGCGTCGATATGCTCTACAACAGCATCATGCCGCAGTTTGGATCGCACGCATCAGCCTATCTCGACGGCACCGATGCGGCAGATGTCCGCACCGCGGCGCGCGCGGCGATGGCCAAGGGTCCGTTGCGGCTGATCATCGCTGAAACACCGGCGAACCCGACGGCTGCCATCGTTGATCTCGACTTGATGGTCAGACTTGCCGACGAGATCGGGGCCCAACAGCCGCAGCGCCCACTGGTCGTGGTCGACAACACCCTGCTCGGCCCGTTTGCGCAGCGACCGCTCGAACATGGCGTTGACCTGTGCATGACTTCACTGACCAAATATTGCGGTGGCCACAGCGACTTGCTGGCAGGCAGCATCAGCGGACGCAAGGACCTGATCACGCAGCTGAAAATGCTGCGCACAACCTGGGGAAATCATCTGGACCCCTATACCTCGTGGCTGGTGATGCGGTCACTCGAGTCCGTCCATGTTCGGACCGAACGCGCCATGAGCAATGCCCGGGCGGTGGCCGAATACCTGCTCGCCCACCCAAAAGTTGCTGGCGTCACCTACCTTGGCTTCCTCCCCGAAGGCAGCCGCCAGCGCGCGGTCTATGACCGGCAGTGCAAGGCCGCCGGGTCAACCTTCTCCTTCCACCTGCACGGCGGCGAAGCAGAGGCCTTCCGGATGCTGGACCGGCTCCAGCTGATGAAGCTCGCGGTCAGCCTTGGTGGTTCCGAAACGCTGATCTGCCATTCCGCCAGCACGACCCATTATGCGGTCGCGTCCGAACAACGGCTGGCAAGCGGCATCACCGATGGCACAATCCGGCTTTCGGTAGGACTTGAACATGTCGACGATCTGATCGCTGACATCGCGCAGGCTTTGGGGGCGGTTTGATGGACCTGAACTTTACCGGCACCGACCTGTGCGCGGTGAACGGCACCCGCAGCCCCGCCGAGACGCGCTACGAGGTTGTCGTGATCGGCGCAGGACCCAGTGGAATCGCCGCCGCGATTGAGGCGGCAGCAACCGCTACCTCGGTTCTGCTGGTCGACGAGAACCCGGTTCCAGGCGCGGCAATGGGCAACGATGTACCGCTCTATTTTGGTGGCCGGATGACGGCTGCCACCCAGAACAGCGCGCGGATGCTCGAGGCCATTTTCACGAGCATGCCGGCGCTTGAGTCCGCGGTGGATGCTGGCGTCGAAGTCCTGCTCGGCACCTGCGCCTGGGGCGCGTATCGCAACGGTCCCGGTGTTGCGAGCCTGCCAGAGCAGGTCGTTGGGCTGGCAGATGGCGAGCGATCCTGGCTGGTGGGATTTGACCGACTGATACTGGCGACCGGCGCGCGCGATCTGGCGATGGCGTTTCCAGGATGGAACCAGCCCGGTGTAATGGGAGCCGCCGCGCTGCGAATGCTGCTCACCCGCTATGATGCTTTCTCCGGCCGACGGCTCCTTGTCTTAGGCTCGCATGACCTGGCACTCGAGACAGCATTGCTGGCGCACGAGCGTGGGCTGGAGGTCGCCGCTATCATCGAAGTGCGCGATGCACCCCAAGGCAAGACCGAGCTGGTTGCAGCGGTTGAAGCGGCTGGCATAGCAATCCGCTGCGGCCAGTCCATCGCATCTGCCAAGGGAGGGATCGATGGGGTCGATGGCGCAACACTTTCGACCGGCGAAGAAATTGCCTGCGACACCATCTGCATCGCCATTGGCCTTGTGCCATCAATCGAGCTGGTCGATGCAATGCACGGGCCACGGACCCTAAGCCCGACACGCGGCGGCTATATCCCGGCCGGAGAATCGACTGTCTTCGTCGTCGGTGATTGCGCAGGGCTGGCGGATAGCGGCTTTGACCACATCGCCTACCGCATGGACTGGATGCGCGCGCTGTCCGCCGCCAGCGCCGATGATATCATCATCTGCCAGTGCGAGGCGGTGACCCGCGCCGACCTGATCGGGGTGCAGCCGCCCAACTACCTGTCCCGCCCCGCGCCGATGTGTGCACGCTCGCTCGCAACATTGCTCAACGACGGCCCGGCCAATCCTGACCAGGTCAAACGCCTGACCCGCGCCGGGATGGGCATCTGTCAGGGCCGCCGCTGCCGCGACCAGGTTGCGATGCTCCTGGCGATTGCGGCCGGCCAGCCATTTGCTACCATCCCGCTGGCAACACACCGCGCCCCCGTGCGTCCGCTCCCGCTCAAAATTCTGGCCGACTGGAACGAGCCAGAGGCGATGGCCGCGGCATGGGACGTCTGGTTCGGCATTCCGACACAATGGGTTCCGGTCGAGGATATCGGAACGTGCTTTGAGGACGAACACCGCGAGATGCTGTACACAGGAATGTACAAATGAGCGGCGCAGACGTCATTATTGTCGGCGGCGGGGTCACCGGGCTGAGCGCAGGCTGGTGGCTCGCGCGGTCGGGGGTCAAGGTAACCGTTCTCGATAAAGGCATCGTCGGATGGGAAGCCTCCGGCCGCAACGGCGGCGGTGCATCCCATTATCAAAGCCCGTTGTTCGATGAGGAACAGCGTCTGTGGCCGCAGATGGACGAGCTGCTGGGCTACCCGACCGAGCATCAGCCTGACCGCATCATCATCGCGATAACCGAACGGCAATGGGAACAGTATCGCTTTGTCGCCGAGCGCCACAATCGCCTCGGCCACCCAGTTGACCTGCTCGACAGCAAACAGGTGCGGACGGCTGTGCCGCTCGCCGGGGACAATTGCTTTGGCGGCGTACATTATCGCTTTGGTGGCCACGCCAATCCGCAGCGCTCGGTGCAGGCCTATGCCTGGGCGTTGCAGGATCTAGGCGGCAGGATCAACCAGCACAGCCCGGTCACCGGCTTCGAAACGACAGGTGGCAAGGTCACAGCAGTCAAGACCCAAACGGCCATTTACGGCTGCGATTCGGTCGTTGTCGCCGCCGGGCCGCAAACGTCGACGCTGATGGCGCAACTGGGTGTCAACGTCCCGCTGGCGGCGGCGCGCGCCGAAATGATCATCACCGAACCCGCCCCGATGATGCCCATTGGCGGCGTTGACGGGCACAAACTCTATGGACGTCAAACCATGCGCGGCAATCTCGCTTATGGCGGTGGCCCGCACGAGTGGGTTGATGTTGACAATATGGGGCCGGTCGCCCGCCCATCGACGCCGTTGATGCGCAATCTGGCAAGCCGATTGGCCGAACTTCTGCCCAGGGCAGCGCATTTGAACATCATCCGCAGCTGGGCGGGCATTATCGAAAACTCCCCCGACGGCCGCCCGATCATCGAGCGGTTGAACAGCCCCGACAACGTCGTCGTCGCGTCGATGTCGGGCGTTGGCTTCGGCCTGTCACCTGCCTCCGGTCATGCGATCCGGGACCTCGTCATCGACGGCACATGTTCCTTTGCCAATATCGATATCCTTAAGCTATCTCGCTTTGACGGGCTGGAAGCCGACTGGCGCGAGGCGCGTGGGTGGCTCCCAATCCCATGACCCGATATTCGGCGCTTGGGCTGCTGCGCGGGGCGTTGACCGGCCACAAACACTGGCAGCCAGCCTGGCGCAACCCGGAGCCGAAACCGAGCTACGACATCATCATCATCGGCGGCGGTGGGCACGGTCTGGCGACCGCATATTACCTGGCGAAGGTACACGGCTTGCGCAACATCGCGGTGCTCGAGAAGGCCTGGATCGGCGGCGGCAATACTGGGCGCAACACCACCATCGTCCGGTCGAACTACCGTCAGGCACCGCTGCATAACCTGTTCGAATTCGGACTGAAGATGTGGGAACATCTCAGTGACGAGCTCAACTATAATGTGATGTTTTCACCCCGCGGCGCGCTGCTGCTTGGCCATTCGGACGCTGATATGGTGCGGCTTGCCGAACGCGGTGATGCGATGCGGTGCGCCGGTATAGATGCCGACCTGCTTACCCGCGATCAGGTGGCGAAGCTCGAACCCTTGCTCAACGTGTCGCGCACCGCGCGCTTCCCGGTGGAAGGCGGCCTGATCCAGCGCCGCGGCGGCACCGCGCGCCACGACGCGGTGGCTTGGGGCTATGCGCGCGGCGCCGACAGCCTGGGCGTTGATATCATCCAGACGTGCGAAGTCACCGGGTTCATCCATGACCGGGATGCGGTGATCGGCGTCGAAACCACGCGCGGGCGGATCGGAGCCGGGCGGATCGGTATCTGCGTCGCTGGCAACAGCGGCCATGTTGCCGGGCTGGCCGGGCTCAAGCTGCCGATTGAATCGCAAACATTGCAGGCGCTGGTGACGGAGGGCGTCAAACCGATGATCAACACCGTCATCATGTCGCAGTCGCTCCACTGCTACATCAGCCAGTCGGACAAGGGCGGCATCGTGATGGGCGGGGACCCGGACAATTGGCCAAGCTACGCCCAGCGCGGCCATCCGATGGTGACCGAGGGTGCGATTGCGCAGGCGATTGCGCTGGTCCCGGCGCTGTCCCGCCTTCGGATGGTCCGGACATGGTCAGGGGTCACGGACATGAGCTTCGATGGCTCCCCCATCATCGGTGAAACGCCAATCCCGAACCTCTATCTGAACGGCGGCTGGTGCTATGGCGGGTTTAAGGCAACGCCGGCCTCGGGCTGGACCTATGCCCACACGCTGGCGACCGGCAAACCGCACGTGCTGAACGCGCCCTTCGACCTTGACCGCTTCCGGCGCGGTGACACCATCGACGAAAATGGAGTCGGTCCCATGCCGAACCACCGCTGAGATGATGTTGATCCCCTGCCCCCATTGCGGCCCGCGCGCGCAATCGGAGTTCGTCTACGAACGGACCGTCGATTCCATCGTGACGCTCGACGCGCCGCCCGATGTCGCGATGCAAATCTTGTTCAGCCGCACCAATCCGCGCGGCGTGGATGCGGAAGTCTGGCGACACACCTATGGCTGTCGTGCCTGGATGGTGGTCACCCGTCACCGCGTCACCCACGTTATCGAGGCAGTCCGCGCCGTCGGGCCGGAGGCG
>JAYVLC010000113.1:0-3000 GCA_043759675.1 Sphingosinicellaceae bacterium | reverse complement strand
CTGGTCTGGTAGCCGACCCGAAACCGCGTGCCATCGCTGCGGTTGAGGAAAGCCCCGGCGTTGCGGTTGATGTTCGCGCTGTCGACATACTGACCTTCGATATTATGGCTCCAGTCACCAAGGCTGAGCTTGCCATAGCCGCGGACAGCGGTCCCGCGAATGCGGGTTGAATCGAGCGTGTTGGCCCGCCTGAAGGTGACCGGGCTGAACCCGTCAAACTGGCTGTCGGTATCGGTGTGCCGGACGATCAGGCCGAGCTCGCCGGCATCGGTTGGACGCAGCACCGCTTTCAATGACAGCGTGGTGTTGCGGTAGCCGTCGCGCTCTCCGCCAGCCCCGAACGCGTCGATGCCGTCAGAGCTAGCGTGGCTGGCCTGCGCAACAACGCCGGCGCGCGCATTGCCGACGCTAAGGCCCCCGCTGGAGCGGTACGTCCCGAATGCCCCGGCCTCGGCCTGACCGAACGCCGATGTACCGGGGGCAGGGGCGCGGGTCGTGATACTGACGACGCCACCGATGGATTCCGGCCCCCAGAGTGCCGACTGCGGGCCGCGCAGCAGTTCGATACGGTCGATCCCGTCCGAGGTGAGCGTTTCGAAGCGGAACTCTCCCGAGGCGGCCGGGTCATTGGCCGCAATCCCGTCGATGAACACCAATGTGTGATTGGCTTCGGCCCCGCGCAGCCGGATTTGCGTCTGGCTGCCGAGTGGTCCGGCTTGCGACACCGCAACGCCCGGCGACAGACGCAGCAGATCAGAGGCCTGGGGCAGGGCAACCGCTTCGATCGTGGCACGATCAATGACGGTGATCGCCGTTCCGGACAGCGCAACCGACACCGGCGTCCGCGCCGCTGTGACGACAATTTCAGAATCGGTGGAAACGGCCGCAGCCGCAAGAAGGATAAGATACATTTCGAGTCTCCATTGCAAAACACCTCAACGTGTCGTCGCAACGGAGCAGCCGGTGTTTGCACACCGACTCTCGCCGCACTTCCATTGGCTGGTCCCGGCCGGAAGCGGACGACGTGACGGCAGGTTTCCTGACTTCGCGGATCAATGCCTTACGTCGCCTTCCCGGTTGCCCAGTGGCAGTTGACGCGCAGCTAACCGCTTACAGTTGCGGGCACAGCGCCGGATTTACACCGGCTTCCCTTTGACCCCGGTCTCCCGGGCACCGTCGGCGGAGCGTGTAGACCGCAATGCTGCGGTTGCACAAGGGCGGCTGGTTCGCTATTGGCCGCGCTCGCTCAATTCAGGCTGGTCGGAACCAGCCGCTTGTCAGAACGGAACGTCACCATGGCCAAACAGGGCATTCACCCCGAATATCACACCATCAAGGTCCTGATGACCGATGGCACCACCTATGAGACCCGCACGACGTGGGGCAAGGCGGGTGATACCATGACGCTCGAGGTCGATCCGACTTCGCATCCGGCCTGGACCGGCGGTTCGCAGAAGCTCCAGGAGGGCGGCCGCGTTGCGCAGTTCAACAAGCGGTTCGGCGGACTGTCGCTCAAGAAATAGGCGGCGCGCGCAGGGTTGTCGCGACCCCACTGAATATTCAGGGCTGCTGCGTCCGGAAATTATGATAGCGTCGAATCCCGTGGGAGTCTGGGAGGAGGGCAGCTGTGCAACGTCGGTTGCGATGGATGGTGAGTTGTGGTGCCACGCTAGCGCTGGCAGCAGTGATTGCCGAGCGGTCCTCGCACGCCGCCGACCATCTCGACCCGCCGACGCGCACTGATCCGGCCCAGGATACGACTCCCGACACCGCTGCCGATATCGCCGATGTTTATGCGTGGCACACGGCGACCAAGCTGATTATCGCGGTTACCTTTGCCGGCCCGCAGGCGACAACGGTGCCCGCGCGCTACGACCGCGATATCCTCTACACGATCAATATCAGCAACGGCCCCGACAAGTCGGTCTCGACCTTCCCGATCCGGGTGCGCTTCGGCGCGGATACGTCGGGGGCCACCGCGCAATTCGGTGTCCAGATCAGCGGCCTGCCGGGTGTGACCGGTGGTATCGTCGGGCCGGTGGAGACCGACCTGACGAAGGACGGGGTGATCGCCCGCGCCGGGCTGTTCGACGATCCCTTTTTCTTCGACCTGCAGGGCTTCCGCACCACGGTCAGCACCGGAACGCTGAGCTTCAACGGCACCCGTAATTTCTTCGCGGGCCAGAACCTGACCGCAATCGTGCTCGAAATCCCGCGCGACCGCCTCCAGAACGGCAATCCGGTTGGGATTTGGGCGACGACCGCCCGGCTGGGAGGCCAGCTGTGAGCGGGAAGATCACAACCGGCCTCGTGGCTGCGGCCTGCCTCGCGCTGGTTGCCTGCGGCGGGGAAGACAGCCCCGCAGCCGTTGACACCGCGCCGACGATCCGGCCGCAGTCCATCGATGTCATTCCCTGTTTCAATCAGGTGATTCCCGGCACCGGCGGCACGACTGTAGCGGGCGCTGTGGTTCCCGACGTCGTAACAGTCAATTTTGGTGCGGCGTCGGGTTTTCCGAACGGTCGGCGATTGACCGATCCGGTCATCGACGTGACGCTGGCGGTGATTTTTCTTGACCTATCGCGCCACAGCGCGGCGACCTTTGCGAACATCCCGCTCAATCCGGCCGCCAACGACCTACCGTTCCGCCCGGCGTTCCCTTATCTTGCCGAGGCGCAAGGATCGCCGCCGCGCAGCGGAACCACAGGCACAGGCTTCAACTTCCGCACCGATCCGGTCGGTGCCTATGTGCAAGTCGACCGGATGGGGATGCCTGCGGTCGCGACGGCGCTGATCGCGGGCCCCCGCAAGAGCGCCTACAACGACGGCAGTCCGGCAGTCGATGCGACGAGCTTCTATGTTCCCGATCTGCGCGCGCGGCTGACCGAGCTGGCAACCGCGCTGAACGACGATCTGCGCGGCCTGAGCCTGACTCCCTGTGCCACGGGCGGATAGGCAGGGCGCGCCTCCGCCCGACCGTGTCCGGTTCCTCAGGGCCGC
>JAYVLC010000112.1:0-7879 GCA_043759675.1 Sphingosinicellaceae bacterium | reverse complement strand
GGCGCCCTGACCGGCACCGAGACTGGCGGCGCAATCCTTGCCTTTGTGCTGCTGTTCGTGGTGACGTTCTTCGCGTTCCGCTGGGTCGCTCGCGAATTCGGCAAGCGGACGCGCGAATCGATTGTCGGTCCGATTGACCGGGCCTTGGGCTTTGGCTTTGGCGCGGCCAAGGGGTTGATCGTCGCCAGCCTGATCTTCCTGCTGATCAACCTGTTCTTTGACCTGGTCTGGGGTGCTGCAGAACCCAAGCCGGAATGGCTGCGCACGTCGCGCACCTATCCGCTGCTGACGCTGTCAAGCAAAGCCGTCGCCGACTACATCGACGAACGCCGCCAAGCACCGGCGACTGTGAAGCCCGCCGCACCAGCCTATGGCGAACAGGAGCGCGACGCCCTGAAAAAGCTGATGGACAAAAGCGGCGGCTAGACCGCCCGGGTCGCCTCGATCAGCCAGCCGTGCATGTCGTCACTGACCAACGCGCCAATCTCCGTCCGCACCCGCGCGTGATAGGCATTGAGCCAGTCGCGCTCCTTCCCGCTCAGCATGTCGATGTCCACGAGCCGCAGGTCGATCGGCGCTAGCGTCAGCGTCTCGAACCCCAGCATGTCCTTCTCGGCGCCGGGCACCTCCTTTTTGACCACCAGCACAAGGTTCTCGATCCGGATGCCGTACTCGCCGGCTTTATAATATCCCGGCTCGTCGGACAGGATCATGCCCTCGGCAAGCGGTTCATCGCCGCCGGACTGGCCGCCACCCGGTGTCGCAATCCGCTGCGGCCCTTCATGCACCGACAGGTAACTGCCGACGCCGTGGCCGGTACCATGCGCATAATCAAGCCCGACCTCCCACAGCGGCGCACGGGCCAGCGTATCAAGCTGAACGCCGCGCGTGCCGACCGGGAACACCGCTGTCGCAACCGCAATATGCCCCTTCAGCACCCGCGTGAACCGATCGCGCATTTCGGGCGTTGGGGTCCCGACAATCAGCGTGCGGGTCACATCGGTGGTTCCGTCCAGATACTGGCCACCTGAATCAATCAGATAAATGCTGTCCGGCTCGACCTTGCGGTTGGTTGCCTCCGACGCGCGGTAATGGACAATTGCCCCGTTCGGCCCGGCCCCTGAAATGCTGTCAAAGCTCAGGTCCTGCAGCTGGTTGGTGTCGCGACGGAACTGCTCGAGCCGGGCCTGCGCGCCGAGCTCGTCGAGGTCACCCTTCGGGGCCTCAGCGTCGAACCAGTGCAGGAAACGGGTCAGCGCCGCGCCGTCGCGAACATGCGCGGCCCTGGTGCCCGCGATCTCCACGGGATTCTTCCGAGCGCGCGGCAGCATCGTCGGATCGCGGCCCTCGACAATGTCGCTGCCGCCGGCTGCCAGTCGCTCAAAAATCGCTGCGACCGCGCTCGCCGGGTCGGCGGCAACCCGTCCGCCAAGCGCCTCAAGTGCGCTCGCAAATTCATGCCGGGCCCGCACCTGAACCCTTGGCCCAAGATGGGTCCGCGTCGCGGCATCCACCTTGGCAGGATCGGTAAACAGCTCGGCGGAACCATCGGCTCGGACAATCGCAAACGCCAGCGCAACCGGCGTGCGCGACACATCCTTGCCGCGAATGTTGAACAGCCATGCAACCGAATCGAGCGCGGCAATGACCACGGCATCGGCACGGCGTTCGGCCAGCCACGCGCCGACGGCTGCGCGCTTCTCGGCCGAGGAGACCCCGGCGAACTCGTCCGGATGGACAACCAGCAGCTCGGCCGATGGCGCGGGCCGGGCACTCCAGACCGCGTCGACCGGATTGTCCCGGATCGCCACCAGTTCGGCCCGCTTGGCCGCAAGCGCCACAATTGTCGCGTCGACCCAACCTTTGGTGTGCAACCAGGGATCATAGCCAATCCGGTCGCCGCTTCGGGCATTTGCGCCGAGCCAGTCAGCCACCGGGGTTCCCGGAACGCTTTGATAGTCGAACAGCTTCCCATCGACCTGATCGCGCACCTGAAGCGTATATCGCCCGTCAACAAATATCGCGGCCTTGTCGGCAAGCACCACCGCCGATCCCGCCGAACCCTCGAACCCGGTCAGCCAAGCCAGCCGCTGGGCGTACGCCCCGACATATTCGCTCATATGTTCGTCGGTCAGCGGTACGACAAAGCCGTGCAGCTGCTGTTTGCCAAGCTGTGATCGGAGGTCTGCGACCCGTTGAGCGTGCGTCGACATTTGCAACCTTTCGGCGATTATTTGTGCTGTATAAATTTCCGTCAGTCGTTCGTTAACTGTTTGCCATCATTCTCGCCAGCACAGCAAGGGAAGCAAGAAGGACGGGGCGATGACGAACCTGATCGACCGGCTGGTCGCGTCACATGATATGTCACTGACCGCAATCGCAGCGATTGTTTGCCTGATGGCATCGATGACGGCCTTCCGGCTGTTTTCCCGGGGTCAGGCAAGCACGGGAGAGGCCCGGCCCGCCTGGTTTGTGCTGACTGGCGTTGCGGCGGGCTTTGGGACCTGGTCGACGCATATCCTGGCACTCCTCGCATTCAACCCTGGTGTCGAATTCGGCATGACCGCAGCACCGGTATTTGCGTCGCTTGGTGTGTCGGTCGCCATGTGCACCGCCGCCTTCCTTGCGGCTGCGAACCTCGATGCGGAACTGCGCTCCTCAATCGGCGGCGCGCTCTTTGGACTCGGCGTTGCGTCGATGCATTACCTGACGATGGCGGGATTCTCGGCGCAGGGGCAGGCGTTCAACGATCCGTCCTATGCCTTTGCCGCTATCGGTCTCTCGGCCGCATTTTCGGCGACTGGCTTCGGCTTGGCGGGGGACGGCGGGACGGTGCGGCGTCAGGCCGCTGGCGGGGCCCTGATGACGATGTCCGTCCTGGTATTCCATGCCATCGCCATCGGCGGCCTGACTGTTGCTCCGGATACCACCCACCTCGTTCAGCCGGGTGTGATGTCAAAACTCGCGCTGTTCGTTGCGATCGGCTCGACGATGCTCGTGGTGGTCGCCACTGGCCTCGGGGCTGCGCTGGTTGACGGCCAGGCCAGCGAACGCGCCGTCGAACGACTCCGCCGGCTCGCCAATGGTGCGTTTGAAGGCATCGTCATCTCGGCGCATGGCCGGATTGTCGATGTCAACACCGCTTATGCCCGGCTCGTTGGCGTCGAATCACACACGTTGATCGGACAACCCGTCGATAGCGGCCTGCTCAACTCCCGCAGCGACGGCAGCGAGGGCACCTTGACCAGCACCCGAAGTGAGCTGCCGATCCCGGTCGAGGTCCGCGCCCGGGCGTTATCCGACGACGGAGCTGAATCGGTGCTGGCGGTCCGCGACCTTCGCGATCAGCGTGCCGCCGAAGACCGGATTCGCTTCCTCGCCAATCATGACCCCCTGACTGGCCTGCCAAACCGCAACGCGTTTCAGACCCGGCTGGCCGCGACGCTCGATCATGCCGCTGTTGCAGATCGCGGCGTGGCTCTGCTCTACATCGACCTCGATCACTTCAAGGACGTCAATGACGTTCACGGCCATGCGACTGGCGATGCAGTGCTGAACATCGTCGCCGGACGGCTACGCGGCGCGGTTGATGCGCCATCCTTTGCGTCCCGGGTCGGCGGCGACGAATTTGTCGTCATGTACACCGGATATTCGAACGCGACCGATGTCGCAGGGCTCGCCAATCGGTTGCTCGATGACCTGCGGACGCCAATCGAAGTTGATGGCCGCGCCCTTCCGCTCGGTGCCAGTATTGGCGTGGCGCTGTTCCCGGACGACGCACTCGATGCCGACGATCTGCTGACCAACGCCGACATCGCGCTGTACCGCGCCAAGAACGGCGGCCGGAACGCCAGTTGTTTCTTCAAGCGCGAGATGGACGAAGCGGTGCGTCAGCGCCGGGCGCTCGCGCACGACCTGCGTGATGCGATTGCCGCGCAGCAGCTACACATCGACTATCAGCCGCTGGTCGACCTGCCCGAGGGGACAATCGTCGGGTTTGAGGCGCTGGCCCGGTGGAATCACCCGACCCGCGGGGTTGTGGGGCCTGATGAATTCATCCTGGTTGCCGAGGAGAACGGCCTGATCGGAGCGCTCGGTGAATGGGTGCTGAAACAAGCCTGCTCCGAAGCGGCGCTCTGGCCGCTGCCGCTGACCGTTGCAGTCAATTTCTCCGCGCTGCAGGTGCATCAGGAGGACCTGCCGCACCGCGTTGCCGAAATCCTGCTCGAATCCGGCCTGTCCCCCGGTCGGCTCGAAATCGAGGTGACCGAGTCGGCGCTGTTCCGCGACCAGAATCGTGCGATCCACAATCTGCGTCAGCTGAAAATGCTCGGTGTACGGATCGCGATGGACGATTTCGGCACCGGCTTCTCGTCACTGGCAACGCTTCAGGCCTTTCCATTCGACAAGATCAAGATCGACCGCAGTTTCGTCAATGGCATCAACACCCGTGACCAGTCGGCTGCCATCGTCCGCGCCATCGTCGGGCTGGGCAAGAGCCTCAACGTGCCGGTGACAGCGGAAGGGGTCGAAACCCAGGCCCAGCTTGACTATCTGCGCGACCAGGGCTGCGGTCAGGTCCAGGGCTTTCTGCTCGGCCGCCCGATGTCGATCGCCGACCAGGGGCGGCACGTCGGCTTGCCGCAGACCGTAGCCGCCGCCAGAGTCGCCTGAGCAAAACTCCCGTCATCCTGACGAAAGTCAGGACCTCCCCATACATCGACTCGATCCCCTGAGGTCCTGACTGTCGTCAGGATGACGGCTCGTTTTGGGGGTGCTGGTCGCCAACCAAATCCGCTAAGCCTCACGCCATGACCATCGTTCCAGCCCCCACCGCCGCTGTCCGCCCCGCCACCACCCTGTGGCACGGGCAAGCCGTCACCGACCCCTATGCCTGGCTAAAGGATGGCGGCTACCCAGGCGTCACCGACCCGGAAATCCTCGCGCATCTTGCGGCAGAAAATGCGCATTTTGACAGCGTGATGGCCCCGCACACCGGCCTTGTCGACGGCCTGTTCGAAGAACTGAAGGGCCGGATGAAGGCCGATGACGCCAGCGTGCCGGTCAAAGATGGCAATTGGCTGACCTGGTGGGCGTTTGAAGACGGTGCACAATATCGCAAATGGTGGCGCAAACCCGTCGCCGGTGGCCCCGACCAGCTGCTGTTTGACGAACCCGCTGCTGCTGACGGCGTTGCCTATTTCCGTCTCGGCAGCCTCGCGGTCAGCCCCGGCGGAAACCTGCTCGCCTATGCAGCTGACGACGACGGGTCGGAACGGTTCAAGCTACGCATCCGCAACATCGAAACTGGTGCGGATGTGGAGACGGTGACCGATCACGCGCTGGGCCAAGCCGTATGGGCAGCCGATGGTGCCAGCCTTGCCTGGGTCGAGGTCAACGACAATTGGCGGCCGTACCGCGTCCGCCTGCACCGACTGGGCGACACCGGCGACGACGCCATTCTCTACGAGGAAACCGACGCCAGCTTCTTCACTGGCCTGTCGCGCAGTCAGGACCGGCAGTGGATGCTGATCCACGCCGCCGATCATGTCACCAGCGAAGTTCGCCTGGTCCCGACCAATGCCCCGCTGGCGACCCCGCTGCCCGTGTCGCCGCGCCAGACCGGCCGCGAATATGACGTCGACGTTCGGGACAGGACCCTGATCATCCGGACCAACGACACCCACCCCAATTTCCGTGTCGCCACCGCCAGCGTGGACACCCCCGCCGACTGGCACGAACTCATTGCAGCAACCGACCGCCATTATATTCGCGGCGTCACCGCCTTCCGGTCGCTGCTGGCAATCACCGAACGGGTTGCGGGCCTCGATCAACTCCGCCTCCGCACCGATGACGGCGCCGAGCATAACATTCCGTTTCCCGAAGGCTCTTATGCCGCCGGGTTCGGGGCCAATCCGGAATATGACCCGGCGACGCTGCGCCTCCACTATGAATCGATGGTCACGCCCGCCACCGCCTATGACTATGACCTTGCCACGCGCACGCTGGTTGTCCGCAAGGTCCAGTCGATCCCGTCGGGCTACGACGCCAGCCGCTATGAAACCGTCCGCTTGTCCGCCACCGCGCGCGACGGTACGCAGGTTCCGGTCTCGGTCGTCTACCGAAAGGGCTTTCCGCGTGACGGGTCGGGCCGCGTCCACCTTTACGCTTACGGTGCCTATGGTCACGCGATCCCGCCCGGATTTTCGGCGGCGCGCCTCAGCCTGCTCGACCGTGGCTTCGCCTTTGCCATCGCGCATATCCGGGGCGGCGATGACCTTGGCTATCGCTGGTACCTCGACGGCAAAACGACCAAGCGCTGGAACACCTTCAACGACTTCACCGACTGCGCCAAACACCTGATCGCACAAAAATTCACCAGCCCCGGCAACATCGCCATTTCCGGCGGATCGGCCGGAGGCGAGCTTATGGGCGTTGTCGCCAACACTGACCCGCAGCTTTGGCGCGCCGTCTGCGCCCATGTGCCGTTTGTCGATGTGCTCAACACCATGCTCGACGACAGCCTGCCGCTGACCCCGATCGAGTGGCCCGAATGGGGCAACCCCCGCGAGGACGCCGCCGCGTTCGAGCTGATCCGCAGCTATAGCCCCTATGACAATGTGACGGCGCAGCCCTATCCCGCGATGCTGATCACTGGCGGCCTGAACGACCCCCGCGTTACCTATTGGGAACCCGCCAAATGGGCAGCGCGCCTCAGGGCAACCAAGACCGACGGCAATATGCTGCTGCTCAAAACCAACATGGGTGCAGGGCATGGCGGCAAGTCCGGCCGCTGGGACAGCTTACGCGAATTGGCGGAGGAATATGCGTTCATTCTGATCGCGTTCGGAGAGGTTTAGGTTAGTCGGCGAGTGCCAATTTACGTACATCGGCTGCCGGGAGAACGTTGCGGACTCTGGCGCGAGTTGCTATCTTCGAATCATGGTCAAGGACGTCATTTTGAAACGATCATCCACTGACGGTCAGTTCGTGACCGTCCGCACCGGCATCGGACGCGGATCGAAGGTCAAGTTCGGTAACGTCACAATCAGTGGTGCTAAGCCCAGCGCAGCCGCCATGAAGGGCAATGTCGACCGCAGCACAGAAGCGCTCGCGCGGGTTGCCAGGATTTTTAGCAAGCCGGGGGTGGATATCCGCGCAAAAAAGAATGTGCCGCTATACTCGGTCGCGGAGGGCGAGACGGAAGTATTCATCCGTCGGCTAAACGGCATTACGGAACGAGGCCGGGTTATCGATAGTGTCTTTCGGGTCATCGATTGAGACCGCTTGTCAGCGCGGTCGAGCAGATACTGCAAGCCCAGCGCCAGACCGGCAAACCGCTCGCAATCGTGTTGGCGGGCCACAATGGCGCGGGGAAGTCCACCATGTGGCGCAAGTGGCTGTCAAGCCAACTGCAAATGCCGCTGATCAACGCTGACCGCATGATGCTGTCGATCCTGCCTGAACCCAACAGCGACGGCGAACTTGCTGACTGGGCTCAATATCTTCGCGACAATGATCAAAGCTGGATGAAGGTGTCGCAGAACGGGGTTCAAGCCTTTGTTGGTCATGCGATGCAGGCCAAAGTCCCCTTTGCGATGGAAACCGTTTTTTCATACTGGGACGTCCAACCCAGCGGGGACATTGCCTCCAAGCTCGACTTGATCCGCGACATGCAAGCGGCGGGATATTTCGTGCTGCTGTTGTTCGTGGGCCTGACCAACGTTGGTCTTTCGCTCCTGCGCGTCCAGGCACGTGTTGCCAACAAGGGGCATGACGTGGAAACAGAGACACTACGACGGCGCTTCCCGAAAACGCAGCACGCGATCTCCGAAGCCGCAAAGATCGTCGAGGCATCGATTTTCACTGACAACAGTCG
>JAYVLC010000111.1:0-3175 GCA_043759675.1 Sphingosinicellaceae bacterium | reverse complement strand
ATGGCCGACGGAAAAGCTGGATGAGGCCATGCCGGCCTGGACGCGCTGGACCAGCACGGTGTCCTCGGCGTTGACGTCGCGGTTGATCCGGGCATTCAGATACCGCACCGCCCGCATTTCGCGGCGGTCATCCGGAAGCGCGTAGCACATCACCCGCAGCCGGGTTTCGGTTGGGGAGACCGGAATGAACTGCATGAAATCGATCTGGTCGGGATAAATGTCGAAGGCGATGTTGGGCCAGAGTTTCAGATACCACCAGTCGCGCTGCTTGGCTTCGGAAAGGTGCGGGGTGGCGGGAAGATGGGTGCGATAGAGTCGCTCGGACCAGCTTTCCGGCCCACCGTCGGGCGTGAGCGGACCGCCGAGCCAGTCGACCCAGTCGGCAGCTTTGGTGACATAGTTGCTTCCGAACAATCGCTTGAGACCCGGATGCGCGACTGGAATGTGGAGGTTGTCCGAATAATTGTCGCAGAGATTCTTCCAGTTGACCGACCGTGGCCGCTCCGACAGCAACCCGATCGGCTGCATCTCGGCGAAGCGGTAGGGTGTGACCTCGGCATTGTAGGGCGACATCATCTCGGCGACGCTCGGGCCGCGCCCCTCCAACCGAACGAAGATGAAGCCGTGCCAGACTTCCAAATCCACCGGGGTCAGCCCGTTTTCTTCGAGCCTAAGCCCCGGATAGGTGCCCTTCAGCGGCACACCCGTCAGCTTGCCGTCGAGACCGTATGTCCAGGCATGATAGGGACAGATCAGCTTTTTCGCGCAGCCGGCTGCCCCGTCGAGCAGCCGCGATCCCCGGTGGCGGCAGACGTTGGTGAAGGCCCGCACCACGCGGTCATCACCGCGCACCACCAAAATGCTTTCGCCAAGAAAATCGAGCGTCCGCCAGTCCCCGACGGCTGGAATATCATTCACATGGCAGATAATCTGCCAAGACGGCCGCATCACCCGTGCCGCCTCCACCGCAAAATATTCCGGGTCGGCGTAAATCCAGGCAGGCAGGCTGAAATTGGCATCGGGGTCAGGCGATGCGGTCGGTACGGTGCGGGTCGTCATCACAACATCCTAGCGGATCGCCGCTGGCGTGGAAACCAGCCGGCGGATGTCCCCCGAGTTGGTACGAAACACCAAATATTGGTAGGAGTGTTATCAAGCCAATACAGCCAATTCTATATTTTTCAATATTTTAAGTGTTTGGCACGACTAATGCACTGCCCTTTGTGCAGCCCGATGCTGCTAACAAGCAAAGGATGACCAAGATGACCAAATTCTCGATGATCTCAGCCGCTCTTGCCGCGACCCTGCTCGCGGGTTCGGCCTATGCCGCGCCCGCCCAGAAGGCCGTCAGTTATGCCGACCTGAACCTGACCAGTGCCGCCGGTGCCAAGTCGCTCGAAACCCGCATCCGCAATGCCGCCAAACAAGTCTGCGGTGTTGGCACGGCCCAAGATCTCCCCGCCGCTGCTGCTTCGGACCGCTGCTATGATGCCGCGATCAATGATGCAGGGGCCAAGATGCAACAGCTCATCAGCTCGGCCCGCACCGGGGCGTGACCAGAGTCAGCCCGCCGCGCGGGACGCGTCCCGCGCGGCGAGTGCTGACTGCACCCGCGCATGTTCGACCGCATCATGCGGCCAGCGCCACATGATCCCGGCCATCGTCAGCATGATCATTGCTGGCAGAGCGGTGAACAGCAGGATCAGCGCCGTCAGGGCCGAGTCGGTGTTTGCCGCCCCCGGCGCGACGTTGAACCCGACCAATGACAATAGTCCGTAGGTCACGCCGACAGGAATGGCATAGCCAAGTTTTCCTGTGGTCGTGAGCACCGCATAAAATAGACCGGTACGATCGACGCCGGACTGCAACCGGTCGGAATCCACCACATCGGCCAATATCGCGCGCAGCAGAAATGGCCCCACCGCATAGGGCAGGCCGGCAACCGCCATTCCCACCATCGCGATATAAAAGCTGTTCGGTGGCAGCATGACCGTTCCGGTTTGCAGCACAGCGTAAGCGACGCCCGATATCGCGAGCGCTGTGTGCTTTGAAAGCCGGCGCGCCGCCCACGACCAGGCCGGGATTGTCAGCAAACCTGTCAGAAAATAGACGACCAAAAGCGCCGCTGTCTGTCGCCCGTCATAGCCAAGCACCCGCTCGAAATAGAAACGGAACAGGGCGCCTGTGACACCGGGCGCCAGGCTGACGAGCAGGTCGGCCATCAGCAGCCGCATCAAAAGCTTGTTGCGCACAAGGCTGAAAATATCACGCCAGGCTGGGTGCGGCGATGCTTCGCGTTTCACCGGCTCGGGTAACCACAGCAGCACGGGCAGGATCGTCAGCGGGACCATCAGCAACCCGAACCATCCCATCGCGTGAACGGTTTGTACGACCGTGCCGTCAAGCCACAGTGGTATTGTCATAATCAGCAGCAAGCCCAGCAAATTGACCGCCTGCCACCAGCCAAAGACCCGCGACCGTTCATGATAGTCAGGTGACAATTGGGCACCCCAGGAGGTTTGGGACAGCCAGAGCGCCGATTGTCCGGCATAGACGACCAGAAGAAAACAAAGCGCCAGCCAAGGCGGCAATCCCGGCTCCGCGAAGAACACCAGCCAGATCCCGACACCCATCAGCAGGCCCCCGGCAGCGATCCACGGACGAAAGCGACCCCAGCGGGAATCAGTCCGGTCCATCATTGCGCCGATAACCACATCCAGCGGCAGGTCGATGGCGCGGACCAGAAAGAAGATCAGGCCGACAGCTGCCAGCCCCATGCCAAGCTCGGCAGCAAAATAGGGCGGCAAAAACACCACGGCGGGGAGGCCAAGCGCCTGCAGCAGCAACCCCGGCCCGGCAAAAGTCAGCAACGTCCGGCGTTTAAGCGACACTCCGCACCCTCCCCAGGGAAACCCCACCTGACCATGGCCGGGGGGCGCGGCGCAAGGCTGATCAATACAGGAGGGCGGAACCCGGCCGCACCAAATACCCGGTCGCGCCTGTTGGCGGCCGGGAGACAACAGGGACCGGCGCGTTCTCTGCAAGAACGCTCGGGGCTCGGTGATTTGAGACTTGGTTAGTACATCACACCGAGACTGGTATCCGGAGCCTTGGTCTGTCGTCCTTGCAGCATTTACAGGGGACGCTCTTTTGGCAGACCTCACCGGATGGGCAG
>JAYVLC010000110.1:0-6684 GCA_043759675.1 Sphingosinicellaceae bacterium | reverse complement strand
TTGCCCATCCGGTTGTCCATGATGAAGCGCTGGACGAACTTGCCCTTCTGGATGTCGTCGAGGACGCGCTTCATTTCCTTCTTGGTTTCGTCGGTGATGATGCGCGGACCGGTGTGATAATCGCCATATTCGGCGGTGTTGGAGATCGAATAGCGCATGTTGGCGATGCCGCCTTCATACATCAGGTCAACGATCAGCTTCACCTCGTGCAGGCATTCGAAATAGGCCATCTCCGGCGCATAGCCTGCCTCGGTCAGTGTCTCGAACCCGGCCATCACCAGACTGGTCAGCCCGCCGCACAGCACCGCCTGCTCGCCGAACAGGTCGGTCTCGCATTCCTCCCGGAAGTTGGTTTCGATAATGCCCGAGCGGCCGCCGCCGACGGCGGAGGCGTAGCTGAGCGCCAGATCATGCGCGTTGCCGCTGGCGTCCTGTGCGACGGCAATCAGGCAGGGCACGCCGCCACCACGCTGATATTCGGAGCGCACGGTGTGGCCCGGCCCCTTGGGGGCGATCATGATGACGTCGAGATCGGCGCGGGGTTCGATCAGGCCGAAATGGACGTTAAGGCCGTGGGCGAAGGCGAGCGCGGCGCCCTGCTTCATGTTGGGGGCTAGGTCTTCGGCATAGATGCCAGCCTGATGCTCGTCGGGGGCGAGGATCATGATGATGTCGGCCCATTTGGCGGCATCGACGTTGGACAATACCGTGAAACCGGCCGCTTCGGCCTTCGCCGCTGTCGCGGACCCGGTGCGCAGGGCAACCGCGACCTCGGCGACACCGCTGTCGCGCAGATTCTGCGCATGGGCGTGGCCCTGGCTGCCATAGCCAAGGATGGCGACCTTTTTGCCCTTGATCAGTCCGATATCGGCATCGGCGTCGTAGTAAACTCGCATGAAATCAGTCCCTGAAATTGAAGGTATCTACAAAAATGTCGTCATTCCCGCGAAGGCGGGAACCCAATCCTCGTCATGAAATCGCATGCGGCCGCATGCTGCGCGCGCCCGGGCGCGCCATATCGAAGCGGGCTGGGTTCCCGCCTT
Source organism: Sphingosinicellaceae bacterium (assembly GCA_043759675.1). Classification (GTDB taxonomy): domain Bacteria; phylum Pseudomonadota; class Alphaproteobacteria; order Sphingomonadales; family Sphingomonadaceae; genus JADCGM01. The sequence continues at coordinate 5,641 of JAYVLC010000110.1, read as the reverse complement.
CGCGGGAATGACGATTGGCGGTGAGGAGTGGTCACAGCGCTTCGCGGCCACGAGAAATGGCAACGACCCCGGTCCGGGCGACCTCGACCAGTCCGACCTCGCGCATCAATTCTGTAAAACTGTCGATCTTTTCCGGCGCGCCAGAGACCTCAAAGATGAAGCTGCCGGTCGTGGTGTCGACGACGCGGGCGCGGAATACGTCGGCAAGCCGCAGCGCCTCAACACGTTTTTCACCGGCTCCTGCGACCTTCACCAGCGCCATCTCGCGCTCGACGTGAGGCCCGAGCGCGGTCAGGTCCATGACCCGATGCACGGGGACGAGCCGGTCGAGCTGGGCGATGATCTGCTCGATGACATGCGCTGTACCGCTGGTTACCACGGTGACACGGGAGACCTCGTGATTCTGGCTGACATCAGCAACGGTCAGGCTCTCGATATTGTAGCCGCGCGACGAGAACAGCCCGACGATGCGCGCCAGCACACCGGCCTCGTTATCGACAACCACAGCAAGGGTATGGCGTTCGATCGGATCCTTGCGACCGAGCATCAGACCAATGCCCTTGCTTCGTCGCTGGCTTCGGCCTTTGATTTCGGAGCTTCGAGTATCATCTCGATATGCGATGCCCCGGACGGGATCATCGGGAAGCAGTTGGCCAGTTTGGCGACCCGGCAGTCAACAATCACCGGGCCGGGTGACGCTAACATCGCCGCAATCCCGGCATCCAACTGATCAACCGTGTCGATGCGCAGGCCGGTCCAGCCATAGGCTTCAGCGAGTTTCACAAAGTCTGGCAGGGCTTCGGAATAGCTTTCGGAATAGCGCGAACCATGGTTCAGCTCCTGCCACTGCCGGACCATCCCCATATATTCATTGTTCAAAATGAAAATCTTGACGGGCAAGCGGTACTGCGTCGCCGTCGACATTTCCTGAATGTTCATCAGGATCGAGGCTTCGCCGGCGATGTCGATGACCAGCGCCTCGGGGTTGGCGATCTGCGCCCCGATGGCAGCAGGCAGGCCATAGCCCATCGTGCCAAGACCGCCTGAGGTCAGCCACTTGTTCGGGCCGCTGAAACCGAAATGCTGCGCCGCCCACATCTGGTGCTGACCAACTTCGGTGGTGATGATCGGGTCCCTGGCGTGGGTCGCCTCCCACAGCCGCCGGATCGCATGTTGCGGCAGGATGGCGTCGCCCGACTGCTCGAACGCCAGGCTGCGCACCGCACGCCAGCCCTCGATCCGCCGCCACCAATCGCCCTGATCCGCGGCCTGATGATTGCGCTCCTTCCAGAGCGTCAGCATGTCGCTGAGCACGTCGCCGACATCACCGACGATCGCCAGATCAACGCGGACGTTCTTGTTGATCGATGACCGGTCGATATCGACGTGAATTTTGCGGCTGCCCGGCGAGAAGGCGTCGATCCGGCCAGTCACCCGGTCATCAAAGCGCGCGCCGAGGCACAGCATCAGGTCGCAGCCGTGCATCGCCAGATTGGCTTCATAGGTGCCGTGCATCCCGAGCATGCCGAGGAATTGCGGATGATCATGCGGCATCGTACCCAGGCCCATCAGCGTCGAGGTGACGGGCGCGCCGGTGAGCGCCGCCAGTTCGCGCAGCAGCGCCGTCGCCTCCGGTCCCGAGTTGATGATGCCGCCGCCGGTGTAGAGAATCGGGCGCTCGGCTGCTGCCAGCATTTCAACCGCAGCTTCGATTGACGCGCGGTCTCCCTTGATTTGCGGCTGGTAGGTCTTGTGACCACTGGCTGCGGGTTTGACATAGGCCGCGCGGGTCACCTGGACATCCTTGGGGATATCGATGACCACCGGGCCGGGGCGGCCGGACGTTGCGATGTAAAAGGCTTCGTGGACGACGGCGCCAAGCCTTGCGGTGTCGCGGACCAGATAATTATGCTTTGAACAGTGGCGCGTGATTCCGATCGTGTCGCATTCCTGAAAGGCATCGGTGCCGATCAGGTGCTGCGGGACCTGGCCCGTCAGCACGACCAGCGGAATTGAATCGGCCATCGCATCCATGATTCCGGTGACGGCGTTGGTCGCGCCGGGACCAGACGTCACCAGCACCACGCCCGGCTTGCCCGATGACCGGGCATAGCCCTCGGCAGCGTGGACCGCAGCCTGCTCGTGACGGACGAGGATATGGCGGATTTTGTCCTGCTGGAACAGCGCATCATAGATCGGCAGCACCGCCCCACCGGGATAGCCGAACACGACTTCGACGCCGAGGTCGGTGAGCGACTGGATGATGATTTCCGCTCCGCTGAGCAGGGGGGCCGGCATGATGAACTTCCAAATGTTGCAGCGCAGCGCTGATAGGGATCGCAACCAGCGCTGTCAATGTACAAGCAGCAATAAAATTACCTAAATTTGCACTATTTAGAAATTTTGCACTAGTTTCGGCCAACTTCTGGTCTGATTTCGAAACCATGTGACCTGCCGCTTCGCATAGTGACGCGTTGTGGCCCTGGCATGTTCCATGGCAGCCGGCATCGTGATTTCACCCCGCAAGGCGGCCAGCAGCGGCGGTACGCCAAGCGCCTTCATCACCGGGAGGGCTTCTGACAGCCTCCGCGTCGCCAGCGCTTCGATTTCGGCAAGTGCACCGGCCTCAATCATCGCATCAAACCGGGTGTTGCACCGCCGGTACAGCGCATCGCGGTCAACTTCGAGAACGAGCGGGCGGAGCGTCACGGCGTCGGCAATCCCGCCCGCCAGCTCCTGCTGCCAGGAGCCGAGCGATCGACCGCTGGACCGCACCACCTCCAGCGCTCGCGACAGGCGCTGGCGGTCGGTCGGTGCAAGTCGAGCAGCCATGTCCGGGTCTTCGGCGGCGAGGGCAGGGTGAAGCTGCTCCCGCGCCATGCGACGCACGGCGTCCCGGATGTCCGGGTTAATTTCGGGGACCGGCGCGATGCCGTCGAGCAGGGTCCGCAGATAAAGCCCGGACCCGCCAACAAGAATTGGCAATTGGCCTGCCGCATGGGCTTGCGCAATCGCGGCTTTGGCACGGTTCGCCCAATCTGCTGCTGAGCAGGCCGTCGCCCCATCAATCATGCCGTAAAGCCGGTGTGGGGTCAGCGCCTCCTCCTCGGGCGATGGCCGCGCCGACAGGATGCGCAAGTCGGCATAGACTTGGCTGGCATCGGCGTTGATGATCACGCCATCCTCGCGACGGGCCATGTCGAGTGCGAGTGCCGACTTGCCGCTGGCGGTCGGTCCTGCAATGACGGCAACGGGCGGCTTTTCTGGAGACTGCATGTACGTCGCGACCCTTGTGCGCGCTGATGGCCTGACCGCCGGAGATGTCGCTGCCGCATCCGATGCACTTGTGCAAGCCGGGTGTGTGCCTGGTACTGCCGACTGGCTTGAGCCCGGGGTCGCAGCCGACTTGGCGTTTGCCGGTGGTGGGCCCGCTGCGGTGCGCGCCGCGCTGGAAGCCGCGTTGCCGAACATCGACGTGATTGCCCAGGTCGCGGCGGATCGCCGTCGCAAGCTGATCATTGCCGATATGGATTCAACGATGATCACCGTCGAATGCATCGACGAGCTGGCCGATTATGCCGGCATCAAGGTGGAGGTCGCGCAGGTGACCGAGGCGGCGATGCGTGGGGAGCTGGATTTCGAAGCCGCACTGGATGCACGGGTCGCGTTGCTCCGGGGGCTCGATTCGACCGTGATCGCGCGCTGCCTTGCCGAACGGGTCCAGCTCATGCCTGGCGCACGGGCGCTGGTCAGGACGATGCGCGCGAACGGCGCATCGACGGTACTGGTGTCAGGCGGATTTACTGATTTTGCCAATCCGGTCGCCGCTGAAATCGGGTTCGAGCGCGCGGTTGCGAATCGCTTGATGATGGCAAATGGCAAGCTGACGGGCGCGGTCGCAAAACCCATTGTCGACGGTGCGACGAAGCAACAGGTCCTGATGGCCGAGCTAGCCCGGATCGGGTGTAGCAGTGCCGCGGCCTTGGCCGTCGGGGACGGGGCCAATGATATCCCGATGATCAAGGCGGCCGGGCTTGGCGTTGCCTATCACGCCAAACCAAAGACCGAAGCCGCAGCCGACGGCGCCGTTCGGTTCGGCGATTTGACCGTGCTGCTTTATGCGCAAGGCTATGCGCGCCGTGACTGGGCCGCCTAACCGGCGACCACGAAACAGGCCGTCCCGGCAGCCGAGAGCTTGCTGCAGATGGCCTTGGCGGCCTCGCGACTTGGATAGGGGCCAATTTGCAGGCGGACAAAGTCACCGGCTGGCTGAAAAACCGCGTCTGTATCCTGCACCAGCGATGGCGATCCGCGCCTGAGCGCTGCCCATGCGTCTTGTGCGAGCGCACGGCGCTTGAAGGCCCCAAGCTGGACCCGCCAGCCCGCGGCAATCTTGACTGGCTTTGGCGTTGTGGCTGCTGGCTTTGCGGCTGACGTCAGGGCAGGTGCCGGGCGTTCAGGCGAGGTGATTGGCACCGATGCAAGTTCGGTTTTGGCAAGCAACGCCGCAATCTCCTCGCCCCTCAGCCGGTCGGACATTGGAACCGACGCCGCCATCGTCTGGAGGGCCGCGGCCGCCTGCGGCACCCCTTTTGCTGAAGCACGCGACATATATCCATAGGCGCGGGCCCAGTCCTTTGACATGCCCTCACCGTTAAACAGCGCGACCGCGATCACGTACAGCGCGCGCGGCTGATCGGCACGCGCCGCCGTGTCCAGCAGGCCCAAGGCCTCCGCCCGCGTTCCGGTGTCAACGAACAGCGACAGGCCGAGGCGTTCCTGCGCTGGCGCATGGCCGCGTTCGGCGGCGCGGCGGAAATATTCCTGGGCGACCCGGGCATTCTGGATGACGCCGCGCCCAAGCTTATAGGCCTGGGCAAGGTTGAACATCGCGTCGGTATCGCCGCGCGCTGCATAGGGCAGCCACTCCGCCACGGCACCCTTGTCATCACCGGCTTGCCACTTGACGACACCGTCCTTGACGGTTGCCCCGGCGGGGACAGCCACCAGGATCAGGCATGCAAAAATCGCTCGCTTCATCCACTCGCTTTCACGGCCACCGCTCCGCCATAGCAGATATGCGGTGGAACCGCGCAATCCCCGCAATCCCGGCCGGTTCGTCGCCCGGAGACGACCGGCCCACGCCGCATGCACAATATCTTAAGCCTCTTTGGGCCAATGTCAGTGCTGTCGGGCCGCGAGGAACAAGTTGATGCATGTGATCGGGGAGGGACCAGTCTCGGTGGCTCAGGGGCGATGAGGTCATGCAGCGAATGAGACTTGCCAAACTGTTTTCGATTCTCGGCGCGGCGCTCGCGATTGCCGGGTGCCACGGGCGGTCGCTGCATGTGCACTCGGTGATGCCGCCGCCCGTGATGGCAACGGTCAAACGGGGCCCGCTGTTCGTCCCGGAGGCAGAGGCGGCGCTTGCACGCTCGGATTTCGCCGCCTCGGTCAGCTTTGCCGAACTTGCCGTGCGCGCCCAGCCGGACGACCCGCGGCCCCGGACCTTGTTGGCGCAGGCCTATCTGGGCGGCGGTCGCGTCGTTGCGGCCGAACAAACCTATGGCGATTTGCTCGACCAGACGCCGGGGAACCCGAAAGCCCGGCTTGGGCGGGCGCTGGCCCGGCTGGCAGGCGG
>JAYVLC010000109.1:0-4643 GCA_043759675.1 Sphingosinicellaceae bacterium | reverse complement strand
ACGCTGCCCTTTGCGTTGCGGCTTGCCAACATGGGGGCCGACGCTGCGATGGCCGCTGATCCACATCTGGCGATGGGGCTGAATGTTGCGGCTGGTGCCATCCGGCACCGCGCGGTGGCCGAAGCGCTTGATTTGCCGTTTGCCGGCTGATCCTTAACCAAGGCGACAGGTTGCCCGGAGCGGCGGCGTCAGCCATCAGGTGACGATGACCGCCAATCTCCCCAGCCGCGACTTCGCCCTTGTGTTCATGGTGCTGCTGGTGACCGCGGCGGGCAATACCGCGCTGCAATCAGTTCTGCCGGCGGCAGGGCGCGAGATCGGCATTCCCGACATGCTGATTGCGATCATCTTCAGCTTCTCGGCGGCGCTATGGACGATATCCGCGCCGTTCTGGGCCCGCCAGTCGGATCTGCGTGGTCGCAAGATGCTGATGCTGGTTGGCGTCGGCGGGTTTGCGGTGTCAATGCTGCTGTGCGCGCTCGTCGTCCGCGCCGGGCTTGATAAGCTTATCCCTGCCGTCGTGGTATTTGCGCTGTTTGCCAGTGCCCGGATGATCTTCGGGATTTTTGGCTCCGCCTCCAACCCGGCGGCCCAGGCCTATGTCGCCAGCCACACCAGCGAGGCAGAACGCACCAACGGTGTCGCAACCCTGTCGTCGGCATTCGGCCTCGGCACGATCCTTGGTCCGGCCGTAGCCCCTTTCTTTGTGCTGCCGTTCATCGGACTATCTGGCCCGATGTTCGCCTTCTCGCTGATTGCGATCGTCGTGGCGGTCGCGGTCGCGAGATATCTCCCGGACGACAACCCAAGCCGGCGGGAGGGCGGCGGTGCAGCAGCCTCGGAACCAACGGTCGGCGGCGCACCTACCGGCGCGAGCGCGATTGCTGCCGGTGCTGCGGCAAAGGGCGGGCGCAAGCCGCGCCTGTCCTGGCGCGATCCGCGCATCAAGCCCTTTATGATCTATGGTTTCGTGTCAGGCAGCATTCAGGCCGCGACCGGGCAAGCGCTCGGGTTTCTGATCATCGACTATTTCGGCGGACAAGCGACCGGCGCGCAACGCTTCATCGGCATTGCGCTGATGGCGGGGGCAGCCGCGACGCTCTTGGCGCAATGGGGCCTGATCCGGATTCTCCACATGACGCCAAAATCCCTGATGCGCTGGGGCACGGCGCTTGCCAGCATCGGCACGCTCGGCATTGCGCTGGCCCCCGACTATTATGGCATCGTCGTCGCCTATGCGCTGACCAGCCTTGGCTATGGCTTTGCGCGGCCCGGCTTCACCGCCGGTGCATCACTTGCAGTGGGGGAAGACGAGCAAGGCTCGGTTGCCGGCGCAATCACCGCGATCAACGGCAGTTGTTTTGTGCTGTCCCCGGCGATCGGCATCGGTCTTTACGAGTTGTCCCGGCCAGCGCCCTACCTGGCCGGAGGGGTCGCCCTCGCGTTGCTGCTCGCCTACACTTGGAGAAATCACCAGCTCCGGACTGCCGCCCCGCACGTCGTGCCGAGCGATGACGTGAGGCTGTAGCGCAGGTGTCGTCCGCCTATTGACACCCGTCACCAGAAGACTATTTTGTTGATGTGAAGATTGTCTCGATCCGCCACCGGGGACTGGCGAGGTTCATCGAAAAGGGCGATTCCTCCAAACTCGACAAGCGAGTGGTTGGCAAGATCAGGGTGCAACTGACGTTCCTGACCGGCATGTCGCACAGCGACGAATTCAGAGACCTGGCGTTCTGGAAGGCGCACCGGCTTAGCGATGATCGCTGGAGTTTTCATGTGACGGCCAACTACCGGATGACGTTCGCGGTGGACGATGCGGCGAAGGAAATTTCGATCCTCGATCTTGAGGATTATCATTGATGACGAGTGTGGAGACGACAGTGGAGATTCAAATGCACAGCCCCAGCCATATCGGCGAGTTCGTGCGCGAAATCATCGATGGGCACGGCCTCAACGTGTCGTCGGGCGCGCGCGCTCTCGGTGTGACGCGGCAGACGCTGTCGATCCTGGTCAATTGCCACGGCGGCCTGTCGCCTGATATGGCGCTCCGCATCGAAAAGGCGTTCGGCGTCCGTTTGGACACCTTGCTGCAGATGCAGACCGCATGGGACATTGCCGAAGCCCGCAAGCGCGATGGGGCGTTCGATGTCCCAAGGTATTTGGCGGCGTAGAGGCGCGTTCAGCGCGACCCCATCGAACCAACAGCTTCCCTTCCCCGCACCAATCCGCTTTGATGCCCCCAACAAAGACGCTGGGGAGTTTCCATGACCATAGCCGCCGCCGCGCCGAATTGGCCGGCCATGTCGATCAATCAAGCCCACGCTTTGCTGACGGACGTCGGTGCTCCGTTCGAGATGGAGGAATTGGTCATTCGCGGTGTCGCCACCCGCACCTGGAAGAATGCCCCGCCCACGCTGAAGGATGTATTCTTGGCGGGTCGCGCACACGGCAGCCGCATCTTCATCGTGCACGAGGACGAACGGGTCAGCTTTGAGGCGTTTTCGCGGGCGACTTTGGCCTTTGCTGCCCGACTGGCCGCAGACGGCGTCAAAAAGGGTGACCGGGTTGCCATTGTCATGCGCAATCTGCCCGAATGGCCGGTGGCATTCTTTGCAGCGCAGTTGCTCGGTGCGATTGTCACGCCGCTCAATGCTTGGTGGACAGGCGAGGAACTGGAATATGGGCTGACCGATTCAAGTGCGACGATTCTGTGTGTCGATGCCGAACGAATGGCACGACTGGAGGCGCATTTGGGCAAGTGTCCGGCGCTGACCCGAATCTACGTCGCGCGCGCTACTGATGACATCGCGCATCCGCTGATCGCCCGCTTCGAGACCGTGGTCGGGATGCCGAACAGCTGGGCTGATCTGCCGGAAGGCCAGATTCCGGCCACCGGCCTCCTGCCCGAAGATGACGCGACGATCTTCTACACGTCAGGGACGACGGGCAAGCCCAAGGGCGCGCTTGGCACCCACCGGAACATCGTCTCCAACATCATGGCCTCGGCGATTTCATCGGCGCGGTCCTGCCTGCGGCGGGGGGAAATGCCGCCCGCGCCAGACCCGACCGCCCCCCAAAAAGCCACCCTGCTGTCGGTGCCCTTCTTTCATGCAACCGGTTGCCATGCCGTTCTGTCACCGTCGCTGTTTGCTGGCGCAAAACTCGTCCTGATGCGCAAGTTTGAGGCCGAGCCTGCGATGGCGCTGATCGAGCGCGAGAGGATTACTGGGGCCGGTGGGGTGCCGACCATCGCCTGGCAATTGCTCGAACACCCCAATCGCCACAAATATGATCTCTCAAGCTTGGAGGCCGTGTCCTATGGCGGCGCGCCGTCGGCGTCCGAGCTGGTCCGCAAGATCAAGGAAGTCTGGCCGAATGCCATGCCCGGCAACGGCTGGGGGATGACCGAGACGAGCGCGACCTTCACGCATCATATGGCCGAGGACTATCTCGCCCGGCCAACAAGCTGCGGCCCCGCCGTTCCGGTCTGCGATCTGAAGGTCGTCGATGTGGTGACCGGCGCTGATCTGCCGGTCGGCGAAACCGGTGAATTGTGGGGTAAGGGGCCAAATGTCGTCGTCGGCTATTGGAACAAGCCCGAGGCAACTGCATCGACCTTCACCGACGGCTGGGTCCACACCGGCGATCTGGCGCGCCTCGACGAAGAAGGATTTTGCTACATCATCGACCGTGCCAAGGACATGTTGATCCGGGGCGGCGAGAATATCTACTGTATCGAAGTCGAGAATTGCCTCTACGACCATCCCGCCGTCATGGACGCCGCGTTGGTCGGCATCCCGCACCGCACGCTTGGTGAGGAGCCGGGCGCGGTGGTCACACTGAAACCCGACACCGACGCAACCGAGCAGGAACTGCGGGCGCATGTCGCAGCGCACCTCGCCTCGTTCAAGGTCCCGGTGAAGGTCATCGTCCAGCGCGAGACGTTGCCACGGAATGCCAATGGCAAGATCGTGAAAAGCGAGCTGAAGAAGCTGTTTGTATCGTAAAGACGCCGTCATCCTGACGAACGTCAGGATCTCCCGCCGGGTAGCCGCTACTCACGACGAGATCCTGACTTGCGTCAGGATGACGGCGCGTTCTTTGCGGGTGCGCTACGCCGCCCGCTTCACCCGTTTCGCCCCAGCCGCCAGTTCGCGCCGCACATCGCGAACGTAGACGTCGAAATCGACCTGCATGCGGTGACGGGGCGAATCATAATAATGGCCCTGGTGCAGCCGTTCATCGGCGACGATGGATCCTGCCATATCGACAGGGGACGGCAGCGCATATTGACCAGTCAGCCACGCCGCGAGCAGCTTCGACTGTTGTTCGGCAAAATTGACCAATGTCGGCAATGCCTGCGCCAATCCCATGAACCAAAGGTTTGGAATTTCGGGCCGGACCATGCGTTTGTAGAGGGCGATATGGTTGTCCTTCACTGGCGCAAGCCTGTCGGCGAGGAACGGAAAGCGGGTGCGATAGCCGGTGGCATAAACGATGACATCGACAGCCTCCTCGCTGCCATCCGCGAACGCCACCCGGTCGCCCTTGAATGCGGCGATGTTGGGTTTGACTATGATGTCGCCCGAACCGCAACGCATCAAAAACTCGCCTGATACGGTGGGATGCGCTTCCAGCGG
>JAYVLC010000108.1:0-1688 GCA_043759675.1 Sphingosinicellaceae bacterium | reverse complement strand
GCGGCCGATCTCGAACGCCTGCAGGTTGGTCTCCACCTCGGCCCCGTTCAGGGTGATCGCGCGATACAGCGCGCGGCTGGAGACCGGGATCAGGCCCTTCTGCCAGGCGAAGCCCATCATCAGCATGTTGGCGTAGAGGGCGTCCCCCAGCTTGCTCTCCGCCAGGTTCACCGCCGGGCAGGCGTCGTAGCTCTTGCAGGCCCCGGCCAGCCGCCGCGCCATCGCCTTGGCGTCCTCGGTCGTGACCGTCATGATCTCGCTCACCTCTTCAGGGTGCCACAGCGGCGGCAAGAACCCCAATCCAATGCCTTCGATCTTGTGCGCGCCGGGCGGGCGGCCCGACAGAACGGCCGATTCGTCCGGTTCGACCGCGACGACCAGCAAATCGGGGTTTTCGCGCTTCAATGCCCGGCTCATTCCATGCATGGAATGAGCGGTGGAAATGGTGTGGACGATGCCGTCCACTTTGCCGCCAGTTTGCCGCCAGATCTCTTCGCCGAGGCCCGTATAGCCGTCGGCCCCATCCTCGTTCCGCAGCTGATCGACCCACCAGCACCCCGGCGCCTGGCTGATTTCGGCGGCACGGGCGATCATCGCCTGTATCAGCTCCCGGGTGATCTTGCCCCCGTCGCTTTGGATGTCCGTCAGTTTAGCGCCAAAGGCCAGCATGGTGCGGCGCTTTTCCTGACTGAACGCATCGGAAAACACAAAATGGGCGTTGTAGCCCAACGCGCCCGCCACCAAGGCCAGCGAAATCCCTGTGGTCCCGGCGGTGTATTCGACGACAGTGCCGCCCGGTGTCAGCACGCCCCGCTCGACAGCGCGCAGGATCAGGGTCCGCGCCAGCCGATCTTTCATGCTGCCGGTCGGATTGGCCGATTCAAGTTTGGCAACAATTCGCGCGCTGCCCTTTTGAACAATGTTTCGAAGTTCGACGAGGGGCGTATTGCCAATCGCATCGAGGATGTGATTTCGATTATGTGGCATGGTCAATGCACATGCGGTTTCAAGACATGCAGGGACACATAGGGCACATCGCCAACCACCCAGCTATCATGAGGCATTGTCGTTATGTAAAACACTGCACCCGGAACCAGATCGAGATATTGGCCATCCTCATATTGAACTGCGCCGTGACCTGACAATACAGTTCCGGTATGTGGCACGTGGCAAAGACTGGTCCCGGCGGTCGGGGCGTTGTGAACAGACCATTTCCATCCGGGTTGATAGGTGGCACGGCCAAGCGAGAGCCCATCAAGATGGATGATTTCAAAGCGGCCAAACGGAAATTCGCGAACTTCGTCAGGTTTCTCGAAGGATTTGAGCAAGGTTTCAGACATTGGTGTCCCCCTATCAATTGTCCGTCCTCGCGGAATGACTGATATAAAAGCTAACATGCTGGCGAAGTGGCTTCAAGCTACAAGACGGCTGCCGCATAAGCAACGAGTGATGGACAACAGGCTTGCGAGAGATCAGCTGTCGTGGTTCGCGCAGCATAGGGAAAGCGCAGTTGAGCGGGATACGGAAACATCGCCAGCTTGTGACCCAAAACGCCTAATTGCGCGTTTCAGCAATTGGTCTGCTGTTGACCGTGGCTGTGTAAAAACGCGCAAATGTGATAGAGTGTTTTCGTGATTTGGAGATGGATCATGGGACGTTTTGTCGAAGGCGAAGATCGCTGTCAGTCA
>JAYVLC010000107.1:0-4465 GCA_043759675.1 Sphingosinicellaceae bacterium | reverse complement strand
AAGATGTTTCTGATGCGGACGCTGGCCTTTCTCGCAGCGCTGGTCGTCATATTGCAAAGTCTCGATCTGTTGGCTGAAACCAGTAAGATTCTGGCGGTGCCCGGCAGTGACGAGGGCGATATATGGCACTATGTGGTGCTGCGCGCGCCGCAGATCATCGCGCAATTCCTGCCGTTTTCGGTTCTGCTGGCAACGCTGGTGACGCTTGCGACGCTCAACCAGAACAGCGAGGTGGTGATTTTCAAGGCCGCCGGCATTTCGGCGCACCAGATTCTCGCCCCGCTGTTTGTCGCAGCCTTTGGCATCGCGGCGGTCAATTTCGCCTTCAATGAATTGGTCCTGGTCCGGACCAATACCAGGCTCGCGGCATGGCAGGCGGTCAACTATGGCCCGATTCCGGCAACCGGCAGTGGTCTCACCCGCGTCTGGGTCCGGGCCGGTGACGATCTGTTTCATGCCCAGCGCGTGACCGGCGTCAGCGGGGCGACCCGACTGCATGACCTGACGATCTACGACCGTGAGGCCAACCGTTTGGTCCGGGTCGTCCGCGCCGCGGATGCACGGCCGGTCGCCGGGGGCTGGCTGCTCACCAATGCCCGATCGTTTGACGTCGCCTCCGGCAGCCAACTTGCCACGTCGAGCCTGGTCTACCAGAGTCCGGCAACCCCGGACCGGTTCACCGCGACCGACGTCAAGGCCGAGCAGACGCCGTTCTGGACCCTTGCAGCAGACGTTGACGCACTTCGGTCCGCTGGTCGTCCGGTCGGCAGCCTTGAGGGCGCCATGCACCACAAATTATCAGGCCCACTGTCGGCGTTGCTGATGCCGTTGCTCGGGTCGGTTGCAGCGTTCGGGCTGGCCCGGTCCGGGCATTTGTTTGTCCGCGCCGTGATCGGCATGTTCCTGGGGTTTGCCTTTTTCGTGGCGGACAATTTCATGTTGGCCATGGGCGATTTCGGGACCGTTCCGCCGTGGCTGGCGGGATGGGGACCGATAATGTTGTTTTTCCTGATCGGTGAAGCAGTCCTGATCCGCACCGAGGAGTAGGTGTGCCAGGCTCGCAAAACGCGGAGCGGCGTCCTAAATCCGCCGCATTGCAACAGCAATTGCGACATTCGAACTGATTCATCTGAAGGACTCTGCCCGTGAAGGCTGTCACCATCTCGCGCCCAGGCATCTGGAATCAGCGCCACCACCTTGACCGCATGACGTTGCGTGACCTGGTGATCGCCTATTTCCAATATTATGCCATCCAGGCTTATCTGGTGCTTGCTGTTGTCTCGGCCTGGGTCGCCTACGCCTATCCGACCACGCTTATCCGCGGGCTTGTGGCCGGTGGTTTTGCCGTCCTAGCCTATCCCCTCGCCTGGTATTTGCTGCACCGCTATGTGCTGCACGGCAAATGGATGTTCAAATCGACGCTGACCGCGCGGACGTGGAAGCGCATCCACTATGATCACCATCAGGATCCCAACCACCTCGAGATCCTGTTTGGCGCGCTTTACACGACATTGCCGACAATCGCTGCGATTACCCTGCCGATTGGCTGGGTGATTGGCGGGATTGGCGGCGCGGCGGTTGCCCTTTGTTCCGGCCTGCTCACCACCTGCTTTTATGAATTCTGCCACTGCATCCAGCACCTGTCCTACAAACCGAAATCGAAATATCTCGCCGACATGAAGGCCCGCCACATGGCGCACCACTTTCATGACGAAAGCGGCAATTTCGGCATCACCAGCTTCACCTGGGACAAGGTATTCGGCACGTTTTATGATCGGCCCGATCGCCCGGTGAAAAGCGAGACGGTGTTCAATCTCGGCTACACGCCAGAGGTTGCCAAGACCTATCCATGGGTGAGCGCCATGTCGGGCGGTGTCGAAACCAGTCATCCCCGCCAGCGCCATCAGAAGGCGGCCTGAGGCGTGGCGAAGGGTGGGTTGACCATCCGGCCGGTGACAACATCGGGCGACCGTCGGGCGTTTGTCGATCTGCCGTTCAAGCTCTATGCGAGCGATCCCTGTTGGCGCCCGCCACTGAAGTCTGAAGTCCATGGCCTGATCTCTGGCCCGAAATCCAACCCTTGGTTTGAACATGCCCGGGCCAGATTCTGGCTCGCCATTCGCGGGGGGCAGGTTGTCGGCCGCATTTCCGCACAGGTTGATGATCTGGTGCAGACCCATATGGGAGCGGGCACCGGGCAATGGGGAATGTTCGAATGTAACCGCGACCCCGAAGTCGCCGAGCATTTGTTCGGTACCGCGGAAGAGTGGTTGCGGTCGCAGGGCATGACGCGCTCGCTCGGGCCGTTCAGCCTTTCGGTCTGGGACGAACCCGGCCTGCTGGTGGCGGGTCACAAGATTCCCCCCACGGTGATGATGGGCCACCATTTGCCATATTATGAGAAGATGGTGGAATCGCGCGGCTATGTCGGGGTGAAAGACCTCCACACCTACGAATTGTCGATCGACAAGGGCCTCAACGACCGCGTCAACCGGATCGTCGCCGCAGCGGAGGGCAGTTCTCGCATCCGCATTCGCAACGTAAGCAAAGCCAATTTCGCTGCTGAAGCCGCGCTGATCCTCGATATTTTGAACGATGCCTGGGCCGACAATTGGGGCTATATTCCATTGACCCCTGCTGAGGTTGAGCATGTCGGCGTCAAATTGAAGCCCATCGTCTTTGAAGACCTCATCAAGATTTGCGAACTTGACGGTGTGCCGGTGGCTTTCATGATCACCCTGCCTGACCTCAATGACCTGACCCTCGATCTGAACGGCAGCCTGTTTCCCTTCGGCTGGGCCAAATTATTGTGGCGTTTGCGCAAGCCCCGGACAGCACGGGTGCGAGTCCCGCTGATGGGCGTCCGCAGCTCGCTTCAGGGCTCGCGGTTTGCCTCGTTCATGGCCTTCATGATGATCGAGCATATCCGGCGCACCGCTGTTGCGGACTATGGTGCCAGGCGGGGCGAACTTGGCTGGGTGCTGGAAGACAACGGCCCGATGCGCAGCATTGCCGACATAATCGGGTCGGAGATTACCAAGATATACAGGATCTACGAACGGGCGCTTTAGAGGACGAACGGCGCACCCTGGGCAACACGCTGCGGGTCGCGCCGCCAAGCGTCCGAGACATCGACATAGAGCTCGACACCGTTCCCGTCCGGGTCGGTGAAATACAGCGACTTGGTGACCTCGTGGTCCACCGGCGCGATTGCGATACCCGCCGCATCAAGCTTCGCCTTGGCCTCGCGGAGCTGGTCAAGGCTGTCGCCGATCCTGAAAGCCACATGATCAAGGCCCGGACCGCCCTGAGGCATGCCACCGGGGTTGGGCGGCACTTCTGAAACCGCGAAGTCATGATGGTTCCCAAGCGTGAAAAACGCCATTTTCTGGCCGTCTTCGTCATATCGCGCGCAGAGGGGAAGCCCGAGGAAGTCGCCGTAAAACGCCTCCGCTCTTGCCCGGTCGGTGACCCGGATGACGACATGTCCCAGTGCGTAGATTTGCATTGCCAGTCTCCGCAAGATGGCTAGGCCGAACCGCTAGCAACCTTGACTTGCGCAAGTCAAGGCAGGGTTTGATCGTGTCCCGGACCTGGTGCCCTGAGGAAATCTGGCGGTCGGCGACCCGCCGCCGACATGCGACGCTGTCAAATCGGCGTCAGGCTCGCAAGTCCACCCATGTCGGCGCGTGGTCACTCGCGCGCTCGCGGCCGCGATGTTCTTTGTCGACGCCGGCACCGACCAGCCGGTCAGCGGCAGGCGGGCTCAGCAACAGGTGGTCGATTCGAAAGCCGGCATCGCGTGGCCAGGCCCCGGCCTGATAATCCCAATAGGTCCAGAGCGCACCCGCCGGTTGGCGTGCCCGCAGCGCGTCAGTCCAGCCCTGATTGACGATCTGGCGCAAGGCGGCGCGCGCTTCAGGCTGGGTCAGCGCATCACTGGCCATCGCCGACACCGAATAGACATCCTCGTCGGTCGGGATGACATTATAGTCGCCGCTGAGGACAACCGGGATTTCGAGCCCGAGCAGGCCAGCCGCGTGGCCGCGCAGCCGCTCCATCCACGCCAGTTTATAGTCGAACTTTGGTCCAGGCTGCGGATTGCCATTGGGCAGATAGATTGATGCGACGCGGACGCCTGCCACGTCGGCCTCCAGATAGCGGGATTGTTCGTCGTCGGCATCACCGGGAAGGCCGCGCTGCGTTTCAACCGCCGGCTCCTTCGACAGGATGGCAACGCCGTTGAAGCCTTTCTGGCCGTGGATCAACGTGTGATATCCGGCCTCGGTCATCGCCTCGACCGGGAACTTCTCGGTGGCGCATTTCACTTCCTGGAGGCAGGCAACGTCGGGCTGCGTCTCGGCCAGCCATTCCAGCAGACGCGGCAGGCGCGCGTTGATGCCGTTGATATTGTAGGTCGCGATCCGCATCAGACCGAAAAGGAGGTGCCGCAGCCGCAACCGCT
>JAYVLC010000106.1:0-2112 GCA_043759675.1 Sphingosinicellaceae bacterium | reverse complement strand
GAGTCGCCCTCTCCCCTCAAGGGAGAGGGAGTCATCCGACCAGAGCCTGCTTCACCATCAAACTGGCGCGGCTCATGTCGATCTGGCCGGCGAATCGGTCTTTCAGGGCGGCCATGACCTTGCCCATGTCCTTTGGCCCGGTGGCCCCCAGTTCGGCGATCAGCTCGCGGACAACAGCCTCGCCTTCGCCTGCGCTCATTTGCTGCGGCATGAAGCTTTCGATGAGGCCCAGTTCGGCGCGTTCGGCATCGGCGAGTTCGGGGCGGTTGCCGGTCACATACATCTCTATCGATTCGCGGCGCTGCTTGGCCATTTTGGCGAGCACATCGGTGATCAGCACATCATCGCCGGGTGGATTGGTGCTGGTGCGCAGTTCAATGTCCCTGTTCTTGATGGCCGCCGACATCATGCGCAATGTGCCGGTGCGGGCACTGTCGCCCGCCTTCATGGAGGCGATAGTCGCGGCCTTGATGTCGTCGCGGATCATGGAAAAACCTTTGTGACTCGGTGATGACAAAGCCTAGTCTTTTGTGCCTGCGAATAATAGATTGACGACGGCAGGGACGCCCCCTAGCAACCCCACCGTTTACCCGCTTCCCAAGCTCCCGAAAGGATCGCCCGTGGCCGACCCTCGCCCCTCGACGCAGCCGCAAGGTGCGACGGGCGTATTGGCGTTGGCCGACGGCACCCTGATCTGGGGCCGCGGCTTTGGCGCGGAAGGCGCGGCGGTCGGCGAGGTCTGCTTCAACACTGCGATGACCGGCTATCAGGAGATCATGACCGACCCAAGCTATGCGGCGCAGATCGTCAATTTCACCTTCCCCCACATCGGCAATGTCGGCAGCAATCCGGAGGATGTCGAGGCGCTGAACCCGCACGCGCTTGGCTGCGTGGTGCGGGAGGATATCACCGCCCCGTCCAGCTTCCGTGCCACCCGGTCGTTCGACAGCTGGCTGCGGGAGAATGGCCGCATCGGGCTGGCCGGAGTCGATACACGGGCGCTCACCCGCCGCATCCGCGACGGCGGCGCGCCCAACGCCGTCATCGCGCACCATGCCAGCGGCGCGTTCGACACCGCGGCGCTCGTCGCCATGGCGAAGGCGTGGCCCGGTCTGGAGGGCATGGACTTGGCCAAAGACGTATCCGCCACCCAGTCCTATGGCTGGGACGACGGGCTGTGGACGCTCGGCAAGGGCTATGCGACGCACAGCGCCAATCCCGACGGGCCGCATGTCGTCGCCATCGACTATGGCCTGAAGCGCAATATCCTGCGGAACCTTGTCGCCGCTGGCGCGCGCGTCACGGTGGTCCCCGCCACCGCGACCTTCGACGAGGTGATGGCGCACAAGCCCGACGGCGTGTTCCTGTCCAACGGCCCCGGCGATCCGGCAGCAACGAGCGTCTATGCGGTGCCAGTGATCCAGTCGGTACTGGCCGCCAACATCCCGCTGTTCGGCATCTGCCTCGGCCACCAGATGCTCGGGCTGGCAGTGGGGGCCAAAACCTACAAGATGCACCAGGGCCACCGCGGCGCGAACCACCCGGTCAAACGGCTGGACGATGGCCGTGTCGAAATCACCAGCATGAACCACGGCTTTGCTGTGGATGCGGAGACACTGCCAGCGAACGCGAAGGCGACGCACGTGAGCCTGTTTGACGGAAGTCTGGCGGGACTGGAACTGACCGACAAAGCGGCTTTCAGCGTGCAGTACCACCCCGAGGCAAGTCCGGGGCCGCAAGATAGTCATTATTTGTTTGAGCGGTTTGTTGGGCAGCTACGGAGCGCCAGTTAAATGGCTCGTGGTGCTCAAGTTGGTGGGTTTCGGATCGCTTTTCCCGACGCGTTGCTTTCGTTCGACAGTCGGATCGATAGCTCCAAATGGACCGGCATCGAGGCGCGGCTTAACGCCGACCCCGTCCTGCATCAGCGGATTCACACCCACATTTTGGAACTTGACGCTTTGATTGATCAAACTGAATTGACCAATTTGGAGCGTCAAAAGGCGAAAGCAATTACTGACGCGCTGATCAAGCTCATTGCCTCGCCCGACCCGGAGTGGAGGGTAATCGTCGCACTCTTGATCTCTAGCCCACTACAGGCTGCTCTCAATC
>JAYVLC010000105.1:0-7495 GCA_043759675.1 Sphingosinicellaceae bacterium | reverse complement strand
GCAGCCCGGCATCAAGGTCGCGCGCCAGGATGCGCGGCGCGGCCAGCCCGATTCCGGTCAGATATTCGGCGACATATATGAACGGACGCGGGTCCTCGTGCGGCGGCGGCGCGTCCATAAGCACAGCATGGCGCGCGCCGTCCACGACTCGGAAATACCGTCGGAATGACGCATCCCCGGCGAGCGGCAGGATGGCAGCACCACCCCAGCCGTTGGCGGCAAGAAAGTCGGGCGCGGACGGGGGCGGAATCATGACGGCGGGCATCGGCCCTCCCAATCGGGCGGCGCGACCACTGTCAAGCGCCGTTCGGGTTCGCCAGCGCCATCCAGCGATATCCGGAGCGCCCGGCCCGGCAGTTGGGTGCCCAGCCGCTCCGGCCATTCAATCAAAACCAACGCCAAATCATAGGCCTCCTCAAGACCCAACTCCGCAACATCCCGTCCGGTGTCCAGCCGGTAGAGATCGACATGCCAGACCGGCAGTCGCACCTCCGGCGGATCATAGGTTTGGACGATGGTGAACGTCGGCGACGGGGCCTCCCCAATCAGTCCGAGCCCGCGCAAAATGCCCCGCGCCAGCGTTGTCTTGCCGGCCCCAAGGTCCCCCGACAGTGCGACAATATCGCCAACCCGCAGACTTGCGGCCAGCCCGAATCCCCAAGCCTCCAATGTATCTGCCGATGCCAGGATCATAGCCTGGGGTCGCTTTCACGGACGGGCTGCCGCCGGGGCAGCCGAACCGTGACCGTCGTCCCCTGTCCCACCACCGATGCCAGCGCGACCGTACCGTGATGCAGGTCAACAAACTGCTGGACCAACGACAATCCCAACCCAACGCCCAGGCTCCCAGCGTTGGACCCCTTGCGGAACCGGTCGAAGACCAGTGCCTGTTCGTCGGCTGGAATCCCGATACCAGTGTCTGCGACGATGAATACGATCGCGTCGCCGTCCGGGGCCGCAGACAGGGCAACGCGTCCGCCGCGGGGCGTGAACCGGATCGCGTTCGCCATGAGATTGTAGAGAATCTGCTTCAATCGACGCTCATCGCCTTCGAGCGAGCCCGCGCCTGACGTGATCGCAACCGACAGCGTCACTTCGCGCGGTCGCGCCGCCTCGCCGGCCATAGCCGCAATCGCTTCGACCAGCGGTGCAACACCAACTTCTGTGAGATCAAGCGCCAGTTCGCCGGCCTCGGTGATCGCAAGGTCGAGAATATCGTTGATCAGCAACTGCAAACGCTCGGCCGACGTCAGAATCGATCCGACATATTCGCTCTGGCGCTCGTTCATCGGCCCCGCATAGCCAGCTGCCAGCATCTCCCCGAACCCGCTGATCGCGGTGAGCGGGGTTCGCAACTCATAGGAAATGTTGGCGACGAACGCCGATTTGAGCCGGTCGGCAGCCTCAAGCGCCTCGTTGCGATCACGCAGCGCACTCTCGATCCGCTGACGGTCGGTGACATCAAGGTAGGTGAACAGCACATTGCCGTCCGGCAACGGCACCGCGGAGAAATCCAGCTGGCGGCCATCGAGAAAGTCGACCTGCATGTGTCGGCTTTCCCGCCGCTCGGTCGCCGTTGTGACACGGATGATCTCGCGGACTTCGTCGCTGCGATTTCGGTCGGCGATATCCACCAGCGGCGACGTGTGTATCAGCAATTCATCAACTGTCGGTCGTCCGCCCAAAACATGTGCGCCAAGATCCCAGAGCAGTGCGAACCGCCGGTTCCACAACTGGAGCCGACCATCGGCACCAAACACCGCGACAGCCTCATAGAGGTTATCGAGCGTCGCCTGCTGAACCCGCACAAGGCTGTCGCGGGCACTGGCCAGCCGGAGCTGCTCGGTGCGATCCTCGAAGATCAACAGCAGGCCGCCGTCCGGGCGCGGCTGGCCGATCACCCGCAACACCGCGCTATCCGGGAGCGCCCAGATTTCTTCATGCGCCGTCGCTGTGTCGGTAAACCAGCCGCGGCGCTCCCGTCGCCAGCTTGGGAAGTCCGGACTCTCGGGAAGCCGACGTGATTCCTGCATCCGTTCAAGCACCCGGTCGAAATGCGGCCGTTCCGCCAGAAAATTGTCGTCGATCCGGAACAGGTCGCAAAATGCCCGGTTATAAAAGCCCAGCATATGGTCCACGCCGAACAACGCCACGCCCGACGATAGTCTGTTGAGCGTTTCGGTCTGGGCCGCCTCCAACCGGTCACGCTCGGCCCGCGCCTCGTCTCGCGCCGTGACATCGAACGCGAACCCGGCAACGCCTGCCGCCCCCAACGGCACATCATGGATTTCCAGCATCCGGCGCGCGTCGCCGATGATCACCGGCTCATCCCGGACCTGGACTTCGCCAAGGTCCTGCGCCCGCTGCGCCGCAATCCGTGGTACCGGCGACAGCAAACTCTGCGTCAGTTCGACCCGGTTGGTCATCACCTCATCGGCCGAGGCTCCGTCAACCGCCCGTACGTAGGCGGCGTTGGCATGGCGGATATTGAAATCAGGACCACGCCGCCAGACCGGCAGCGGTGCGGCATCGATAAGCGCAACAGCGGCGTCCAGCTCGGCTTGTAGGGCCCGATTGTCCGAGCTCAGATCCGAAATCGCAACTTGCGCATCGGTGGTGTCGCGAAACCAGACAACAATACCCCGCTCGCCCGCAACCTCAACCGGTGCGGCGCGACCTTGCGCCAGCAGAACCTGCTGCGACCCGACCGGGTGGACCAATCGCGCAAACGGCTCCCCCGACAACGCCGTGGCCGCCAGATCGCGAGCCAATCCCTCGAAATCGCCCGCCGCCAGACCGGCACCGGCAGCCGGTCCCAGGTCCGCCAGCGTCACCAGCCTCTGGTCGGTACGCAGCCAGCTTCTGAGCGTGTCCGAAGCCGATACCGATCCGTCGGCCCGCACAATCAGATACGCACCCGGCACCGTGGTCAGCAGCCCGCGCAGCCGCACGCCCCACGCCTGGGCAATCCTGGCCTGAAATCCGGCGCGTGCGCCGCGAATGATCGCCCAGACGGCAAAGGCCAGCCAGGCCGCCGCAATCAGCGCAACCGCCGTCCCCCCGGTCCGGGCGTCGTCCGTCCACGAGCCAACCGACCAGGCACGGGCCGGGAATGGCGCGCCAGACAGCAGAAGGATCAGGACGGCTAGGTGCACGCCCCAACGATAGCGGCGGAAGGCCCATCCCGGCAAATGTTACTCTGCTGCCAGCACCGTTCACTCAATAGCGATAATGGTCCGGCTTGAACGGGCCGCTCTGGCTGACGCCGATGTAGCTCGCCTGTTTCGGGGTCAGCGTCGTGAGTTTCACGCCGAGCTTTTCAAGGTGGAGCGCCGCCACCTTCTCATCCAGATGCTTGGGCAGCACATAGACCTGGTTGCCGTACTTCTCGCCGTGCGCCCACAGCTCGATCTGCGCCAGCACCTGATTGGTGAAGCTGCTGCTCATCACGAACGACGGGTGGCCGGTGGCACAGCCAAGGTTGACCAGACGGCCCTTGGCCAGCACGATGATCTGCTTGCCGTCTGGGAATTCGACCAGATCGGTGCCCTGCTTCACCTCGGTCCATTTATAGTTGGACAGTTGCGCGATCTGGATTTCACTATCGAAGTGGCCGATGTTGCAGACGATCGCCATATTCTTCATCGCGCGCATATGGTCGGCGGTAATCACATCGGCATTGCCGGTCGCGGTGCAGAAAATGTCGGCGCGGGTCACCGCTTCCTCCATCGTCACCACCTCAAAGCCCTCCATCGCCGCCTGCAACGCGCAGATCGGATCGATTTCGGTCACCAGCACCCGCGCGCCGCCATTGCGAAGCGACTGGGCCGAGCCCTTGCCGACATCGCCAAAGCCCGCCACGCAGGCGACTTTCCCCGCCAGCATCACGTCGGTGGCGCGACGGATCGCATCGACCAATGATTCCTTGCAACCATAAAGATTGTCGAATTTCGACTTGGTGACGCTGTCGTTGACGTTGATCGCCGGGAACGGCAGTTCGCCCTTCTTGGCGATTTCATACAGGCGGTGAACGCCGGTCGTGGTTTCCTCCGACACGCCCTTCAAGGCCTTGACCGTCGCGGTCAGATAGCCGGGCCGCGCCTTCACAAACGCCTTCAGCGCCCGCTGGAATTCAACCTCTTCCTCATTCTCCGGCTCACCAAACGACTGCCCAGCCTCGAGCTTGGCGCCCCACAGCGCGAACATCGTCGCATCGCCGCCGTCATCCAGGATGATGTTCGACGTCACATCGCCCCAGTCAAAGATCCGCCCGACATAGTCCCAGTAATCCGCAAGGCTCTCGCCCTTGATCGCGAACACCGGAACACCTGCGGCAGCAATCGCGGCGGCGGCATGGTCTTGCGTTGAAAAGATGTTGCAGGTCGCCCAGCGCACCTCGGCCCCAAGCGCTGTCAGCGTCTCGATCAGCACGGCGGTCTGGATCGTCATATGCAGCGAGCCGACAACCCGCGCGCCCTTCAACGGCTTCGACACCCCGAACTCAGCTCGCAGCGCCATCAGCCCCGGCATCTCGGTCTCGGCAATCAAAATCTCCCGCCGCCCAAATTCAGCGAGGCCGATATCGGCGATGACATATTCGTGGGTATTGGCGGCAACTGCGGTGGCCATGGGATGCTCCTGGTGCAATTTGAAATATGCGCAGCCGCATAAGCGAGCGGTGGCTACGGAGCAAGCATAAAGAATTCTTTATATGATTTTTGGAGCAAGAAACCCCGCTCCCCGCCCAGCGCTGCTGGGTCGCCCTCTGCCCGATGGGGCGAGGGAAAACCCTCCCCACTGCGGGGGGAGGGCGACTCGGCCTCAGCCGAGCGGGGAGAGGGGGTCGAGCGCAGCGAGGTCTTGACCCCGCACCGTCTCCCTCAACCCACCGCCGGTACCAGCAGACTAAGACACGTCAGGCCGGCCTCCGCTTTGGCGAATTCTGACACATCGAGCGCGGTGACCGCGAACCCGGCTGCGGTGATCGCGGCGGCGGTCTGGGGCATCCCGGCATGCATGAACACCTGGCCGTTGACGCTCAGGATATTGGAGGCAAACCGCTCGGCTTGACTGACGGCGATGTGCCGCAGATCGCCGAACGCCGCGACATCGACCCACGCCGGGTTGGTCAGCAGCAGGTCGGGTGCAAGCGCGGTGGCCGCGGTCTTCAGATGCAGCGCGCCGGGAACCTCGACCGCGACGACCCGGTATCCGAACGACCCGGTGGCTTGGGCAAGGGCGGCGATGCCCGCCGCATTGGTGCGCGTCGAACGCCCGACAAAGATCGTCTTGCCCGCCACCAGCACATCGCCGCCCTCAATGGTCGCAGGCGCTTCGATGATGTGCTGGGGCCGGTCGGCAGGCAGCACGGCAGCGACGCTGGCCACTTCCCCCAGCCGCGACGCCGCGCCCGGGCGGCAGATCACGAACAGCTCGGGCAGGCAGATCGCGGTGTCCTCGACAAAGGCGCAGTCCGGGTGGCCATCAAGCGGTGGCAGGGCGGCAACCGCAATACCGCAGGCCGCCAGCGCCGCACGATAGGCGGTGTGCTGACGCTCCGCTTCCGCCGCATCAATCGGGGTGCGGGACAGGTGCGTCAGTTCGCAGTCGGACATGTGCGGGCTGGGGCGGCGGGTGATGGCGCTGATGATCATCGCGGCGTTTTGGCCGATCATCGGGCAAAAGGCGAGAGCCGCGACGCGGCGTAAACCGGCCCTTAACCCTTCCGGCCTACCTCTGCGGGCCTTGACCGACGCCTTTTGGGGGCCTTGCGCGATGACGAAGCTTTTTCTTTGCCTGCCAGCGTTTGTGCTGGTTGCGGCCTGTGGCGCTGGTGGCGGCGCCGGTCCAAGCACCATCACCGGTGCAACCGTCGGAGCAGTTGGCCTCGGCAGCGCCGGCCTGAGCGGAACGCCAGCGACCGGCACAACCGCAGCAACCCCGACGCATACATTCGTCGCGCCAACGGTCGCCAAAACCTACAACGCAACATCGGCGGTCCAAAGCCTGAACTACAAGGTCGATGACACCAACACCCAGCAGCAATATTCGCAAGTCTATGCCGGCAATGCCGCGTCCGTCCGTTCGCCGACCACGACGATCGCCTATGATCCGCGCGATGCAACCTTCACCCTGACGGTCAAAGACACCGCAGCGAATATCGATAATACCGTAAGATTTCAGGATCCCGCCCATCGTACCGACTTTGCCGGAAACATCACACCGGCCTTTGGCACCCCCAATCTGACCACGGACAATGTTCTCTACCTGCAAGTCAGCAGCGGGTCTGGTGGTGCACTTACGGCTGGCTCGAACACCATCCTGCCGGACACCGCAGGGGTGTCGCCCGCCGGCCGGGACACAACAGGATTCTTCTATCAGCGGCCCGGTGCCAGTACGCGCTATGTGACCTTTGCCGGCTATGTCCGCAACAAGGTCGATATCGCAAAAATCACCCCGACCGGGTCACCAAGTTATCTGGAAACCAGTTACAAGCTTGAACGTGGTGTGTTTGTCTATGGTGAACAGACCGCGCGTCCGGATGTCCCGATTTCGGGAACTGGCACCTATACCGGCGCGTTTCTCGCAACGATGATTGATAACCCGACGCTCGACGGGATCGTCGCTGCTGCCCAGCCAAGCTATTATCAATGGATTGCGGGCGCGAGCACCGTCGGTGTCAATTTCGGCACTGGCGCGCTGACCGTGGGGCTGACCGGCACAACCGGCGCACCCTTCCTCGATAACCACACCTTTGGCTCAACCTTCGTGCCCGGCGGCGCGGCATTTACCGCAGCTGGAACCGGACGGATTGATCTGGTCGGCACCGGCGGGTTCACCGGGACCTTCCAGTCAGCAGGCTTTACCTGGGCCACCGGCAGTCAGACGCTGACGATTGCGGGCAGCTCGCTTGACGGGGCCTTCTACGGCCCAGGCGCTGCGGAAATCGGCGCAGCACTGCGGATCGTTGGCGGAACGCCGGACCAGCGGATCGACATCCTTGGCGCGCTCACGGGTTCGAAATAGGCGGGCGGGGGCGGAGCAGCCTTGATGCCAATCCGATCTCGCCCATTGCTCCGGGCCTGTACCGCGTTCGCGGTGCTCGCTGCCGCCGCGCCGCCAGCGCCGACGCCGGCTGACTGCGCGGGCGGCTATTGCACCCTGAAAATGACAGCGCCTGAACTGCTGAAAGCCTCCGAGCAGCTGGTCCTCGCCAAGCGCTTCGACGAGGCAAGACCATTGGTTGCCGCTCTGGAACATGCGCCCGAGCTGGCGATGGAGCGCCAATTCCTCGAAGGCTATATCGCATCCGAAACCGGTGATCTGCCGGCTGCCGTGAAAAAGTTCCGGGCTGTCCTTGCCATGCAGCCCGACCTGACCCGCGCCCGGCTTGAGCTGGCGCGCGCCCTGATGATGCAGGGCAAGGACAAGGCCGCCGACTACCACTATCGTCTCGCGCAACAGGCCGGTGACCTACCACAGGAGGTGGCGCGTA
>JAYVLC010000104.1:0-4876 GCA_043759675.1 Sphingosinicellaceae bacterium | reverse complement strand
TCGCGGCTGGTGGCGTTTTCCGACGATATGGACGGGCTGCGCAAAGTGCCCGACAACATCCCGAACGGCGACATGCTGCGCGACCATCTCGGCAAGCGGCTGTCGGCGATTCCCGATCCGTTCGGCAGGCACGAGAGTTTTGCGGCCCACAACAATGCCAGACTGCGCACGTTTCTCGACCGGTTCGGGTTCGACTATGAATTCATGTCGTCGACGGACTGTTACACGGCGGGCCGGTTTGACGCGACGTTGCTGAAGGTTCTCGCCAGCTACGATGCGGTCATGGGCGTCATCCTGCCAACGCTGGGTGCCGAACGCCGCGCCACCTATTCGCCGTTCCTGCCGGTCTGCCCGAAAACCGGCGTGGTACTGCAGGTGCCGATGATCGGGCGCGATGTGGCCGCCGGCACCATCACCTATGTCGATCCGAACGATGGCGCGCGGATGACCGTGGCCGTCACCGGCGGGGCGGCCAAGCTGCAATGGAAGGTCGATTGGGCGATGCGCTGGGTCGCGCTCAGCGTCGATTATGAAATGGCGGGCAAGGACCTGATCGATTCGGTGACTTTGGCGTCGAAAATCACCCGCATCCTGGGGGCAAAGCCGCCCGAAAGCTTCATCTACGAGCTGTTCCTTGATGCCGACGGTGGCAAGATTTCCAAGTCGAAGGGCAATGGCCTGACCATCGACGAATGGCTGACCTATGCGTCCACCGAAAGCCTCAGTTTCTACATTTACCGCGAGCCAAAACGCGCCAAGAAACTGTCGTTGGACGTCATCCCGAAGGCGGCCGACGAATATGTGCAGTTCCTCACCAGCTACCCCGACCAACCCGTCGAACAAAAGCTCGGCAATCCGGTGCAGCATATCCACGACGGCAAGGTGCCAACCCGCATCCCGCCAGTCTCATTTGCCTTGCTGCTGAACCTGGTATCGGTCGCGCACACCGAGGACCCGGCGATGCTCTGGGGCTATGTCAGCCGCTATGCGCCGGGCGTCAGTCCAGCGACACATCCGGAGGTTGACGCGCTGGTTGGCTTCGCGGTCAAATATTACCGCGATTTCGTTGCCCCGACCTTGCAACGCCGTGCGCCCGATGACCGGGAACGCACCGCGCTCACAGACCTTGATACCCGTCTGGCCGCCCTGCCGGACGGTGCCGGGGCCGAGCTGATCCAGTTCGACGTATACGAGGCCGGAAAAGCCGCCGGTTTCGAGCCGCTGCGAGGCTGGTTTCAGGCGCTGTACGAAGTGCTGCTCGGCAGCTCGCAAGGCCCGCGCATGGGAAGCTTCATTGCGCTCTACGGGCTGGAGAATAGCCGGAAATTGATTAGGGAGGCGTTAGAATAGCACCGTCATCCCCGCGAAGGCGGGGACCCATTGTACAGCGCACAGGGACAGAATTGGGTTCGTTCGATGATGGGTCCCCGCCTTCGCGGGGATGACAGCCGAGCGTGGGTGGGGGTCTCCGCCCTCAGACCGTAAAGCTCTCCCCGCAGCCGCACGCACCCTTCGCATTCGGGTTCTGGAACACGAAGCCGGAGGTGAAATCATCCTCCTGCCAGTCCATGACCGAGCCGATCAGGTACATCAGCGACGCGCCGTCGATGAACAGCGCACCACCCGGCGTCTCGACCCGCTCGTCCATCGGCTTGGGCACGGCCACATAGTCAAGGCTGTACGCCAGCCCGGAACAGCCCTTCTTGGGCGTCGTCAGCCGGACGCCGGCCGTTCCGTCAGGCGCGCGCGACATCAGTTCGGTGACGCGCTTCACCGCCCCTTCGGTCAACGTGACGGCGGCAGGGCGTTGGCGGGTGATCGTGGCCATTACAGCATCCCCAGTTCAAGCTTGGCTTCATCGGACATTTTCGCCGGGTCCCACGGCGGATCCCAGACCAGATTGACCTCACATGTCGCGACGCCGGGGACCGATTCAACCTTGGCCTGAACATCGCCGGGCATTGATTCCGCCACCGGGCAGTGCGGCGTGGTCAGCGTCATCGTGACGTCAATATGCCCCTCATCGACCTCGACACCGTAGATCAGCCCGAGGTCATAGATATTGACCGGGATTTCCGGGTCAAAAATGTCGCGCAACGCCGCGATGATATTCTCATACAGGTCGCCACCGGGTGCCGACGTGTCCGCTTCCACCGCAGGCTTGCGCAGAAACCCCTCGAGATAATCGGGATTGCGACCAACCGGCGGTGCCTTTGGCACCAGCGGGGCCTCGTCGACAATCTCGACATCGAACCTGCGGGGTTGATCGTTCATCCGAAAATCCCAATCATCCAAAGATACGCGTTACGCGCGCAATGCCCTCGGCGAGACGGTCAATGTCCTCGGGCACATTATTGATCCCAAAACTGGCACGGGCGGTTGCAGGCACGCCGAGCAGGTCCATCAGCGGCTGGGCGCAGTGATGGCCCGCGCGGATCGCGACCCCGCCTTCGTCCAATATGGTGCCGATATCGTGCGGATGCACCCCGTCGATGGCGAAACTGACAATACCGGCTGCATGGTCGGGGCCGAACAAGCGAACCGAGTTAAAGGTCCGCAGCATTTCGCGCGCGGCGACGGTCAGTGCGTCCTCGTGCGCGATGATGCGCTCCAGTCCGATGCTCTCGACATAGTCGATCGCTGCGGCCAGCCCGATTGCGCCGGTGATATGCGGCGTTCCCGCCTCAAACCGGGCCGGGGCGGGGGCATAGGTCGTGCGCGCGAACGACACAGTCTCGATCATCGCACCGCCGCCCTGCCAGGGTGGCATGTCGGCCAGAATATCGGCCCGCGCCCACAGTGCACCAATGCCGGTCGGGCCATAGAGTTTGTGGGCGGAAAACACGTAGAAATCGCAGCCGAGCGCCTGCACATCGACCCGCAGCCGCGGCACAGCCTGACACCCATCGACCAGCAGCTTTGCGCCAACCGCATGGGCCGCAGCGGCAACCCGCGCGATATCGGCGATGGACCCCAGCACGTTCGACACATGCGCAATCGCCACCAATTTGGTGCGCGGCGTCAGCATCGCCTCCAGCGCATCGAGGTCAATCTGGTGATCCGCAGTCAGCGGCGCGACATCAATCTCGATGCCGGTGCGGTCGCGCAGCAACTGCCAGGGCACGATATTGCTGTGGTGCTCAAGCGCCGAGATCAGGATGCGGTCCCCGGCCTTCAGCGACGCGCCCCAGCTTTGCGCAACAAGATTGATCGACTCGGTTGCGCCGCGTGTGAACACCACCTCGTTGGCCGACACGGCACCGATGAAGTCCGCCACTCGCTGGCGCGCCGCTTCAAAGCTTTCGGTCATTGCCGCCGAGCGGGCGTAAACCCCCCGGTGAACGGTCGCATAATCGCGGTCATAGGCCCGGGCGATGGCGTCGATCACGGCCTGCGGCTTTTGCGCGGTGGCCGCCGAATCCAGATAGGTCCAGTTGGCGATGGCGGGGAAGTCCGACCTCCTGTCAAACGTACGGATTCCACCCTCACCCGCTCGGCGGCCTGACGCCGCCGAGTCGCCTCTCCCCTCAAGGGAGAGGGGAAAGCGAGCGCCAACCCGCCCCTCTCCCTTGAGGGGAGAGGGCGACTCGGCAAAGCCGAGCGGGGTGAGGGTGGAAGCGGTGCTGTTCATGTCCTGAGCCTCGCCAATGCGGCCCCCAGCAACGCCGCATCTGTCACGGCATCGCCGATGAACGCCTCGGTCAACAACGCCTGGGCGTCCGGCGGCGCGATGCCCCGGCTTTCGAGGTAAAACAGCGCGTCCTTCGACAGTTCGCCGACCGTTGCACCGTGGGCGCACTTCACATCATCGGCGTAGATTTCGAGTTCGGGCTTCAGATTAGCGGTGGCGGTGCGCGTCAGCAGCAGCGCCTTCACCGACTGTACCGCGTCGGTCTTCTGCGCATCGCGGGCGACCGCTACCTTGCCGAGATAGGACCCCGTGGCCCGGTCATCGAGCACGATGCGGACCGTCTGGCGGCTGCTGGCGTTCGGCTCGATGTGGCGGACGGTCGTGACGATCTCCAGCACGGTGTCCGCGCTGCCGATCTGCACCGCGCCAAGCTCGAAACGGGCTCCATCATGCAGCGCGACATCAATCGCGATCCGGCAATATCGCGGCGCGATTGCGACGATCTGGAAATCGAGCCGGGCGCCTGTCGCCAGCGTCACGCGATAATCGTGGATGCCGCCCTGATCCGCCAGCAGCGTCCGCGTCGCGACCTCACCCGCCGCAACATCAACGACGGTCGCCGGTCCGACCGGCCACAGCTTCGCCACCGCGTCGAGGTCGCTGTAGCGCCACGCTTCGTCCTTGCGGGTGGGGCGGGCCATGCTCATGCCGCCAGCGCCCCGTAGCCGTCGCGTTCCAGCTCCAGTGCCAGCTCCTTGCCGCCCGACCGCGCGATGCGACCATCAACCAGCACATGCACGAAGTCCGGCACGACATAGTCGAGCAGCCGCTGGTAATGGGTGATAAGCAAGGTTGCGGTCATCGGCGAGCGCATCCGGTTGATGCCGTCCGCAACCACGCGCAGCGCATCGATGTCGAGGCCACTGTCGGTTTCATCAAGCACCGCGAGCTTCGGCGCGAGAGCTGCCATCTGCACCATCTCGTTGCGTTTCTTCTCGCCGCCCGAAAAGCCGACGTTGACGTTGCGCTTGAGCATATCCATCGACAGGCCAAGCGCATCGGCATGGCCGCGCACGCTTTTAAGAAACTCCGCGCCCGAGGCTTCCGTCTCGCCGCGAATTTTCCGCTGGGCATTGAGCGCGGTGCGCAGGAAATTGAGGTTGGAAACGCCCGGAATCTCGACGGGATATTGAAAGCCAAGAAACAGCCCGGCGGCGGCGCGCTCGTGCGGCGCCATCGCCAGCA
>JAYVLC010000103.1:0-4390 GCA_043759675.1 Sphingosinicellaceae bacterium | reverse complement strand
GAAGCGCCCTTTGACCGGCTGTCGCTCAATCTGGCGGCGCTGACAGCTACGCGTGAGCTGATCCTGGTGATCCGGGGTGCGCCGAAGCGGGCGGTGCTGGCCGCAGCGATTGCCGGAGAGAGTGACCTTCCGATTGTTGGGCTGATCGAAGCTGCCAGCCAACCGGTCCATGTGTTCTGGAGCGAGACATGACTTTGCATCCTGAGGTCGAGGCGGTCACCGCGCGGATCATCGAGCGCTCCCGCCCCGGTCGCGCCCGCTACCTCGATCTGATCAATCGCGAGCGGGAAACCGGTGTCGACCGGCCCAATCTATCCTGTGGCAACCTTGCGCATGGCTTTGCGGCGTCGGGCGAGGACAAGGCAATAATTCGGGGCGGGCGCGCGCTCAATATCGGTATCGTTACCGCGTTCAATGACATGTTGTCGGCGCATCAGCCTTACGGGCGTTATCCCGAGCAGATGAAAATATTTGCGCGTGAAGTCGGCGCGACCGCGCAGGTCGCTGGTGGTGTGCCGGCGATGTGCGATGGGGTCACCCAGGGGCAGCGCGGCATGGAATTGTCGCTGTTCAGTCGCGACGCGATTGCGCTGTCGACGGCGGTGGCCCTCAGCCACGGGATGTTTGAAGGGGCAGCGCTGCTTGGCATTTGCGACAAGATCGTGCCGGGCTTGCTGATTGGCGCGCTGCGGTTCGGGCATCTGCCAGCGATCCTGATTCCGGCGGGGCCAATGCCATCAGGCCTTGCCAACAAGGAAAAGCAACGCGTTCGCCAGCTGTACGCCGAGGGCAAGGCCGGGCGCGAGGAGCTGCTGGAGGCTGAAGCCGCGAGCTATCATGGCGCTGGCACCTGTACGTTTTATGGCACCGCCAATTCGAACCAGATGATGATGGAGGTGATGGGCCTGCACATGCCTGGCGCGGCCTTCGTCAATCCCGGCATCAAATTGCGCCAGGAGCTGACCCGGGCTGCGGTCCACCGGTTGGCGGCGATCGGCTGGGGGGGCGCGGACTATCGGCCGCTCGGGCGTTGCATTGACGAAAAGGCGATCGTCAACGCTGCGGTCGGGCTGCTGGCAACCGGCGGGTCAACCAATCACGCAATCCATATTCCGGCGATTGCGCGCGCTGCCGGGATCGTGATCGACTGGCAGGATATCGACCGGCTCTCGGCGGCGGTGCCGCTGGTGGCGCGGGTGTATCCGAACGGATCGGGCGATGTGAATCAATTCCACGCCGCGGGCGGGATGGGGTTCACCATTGCAACGCTGCTTGAGGCAGGGCTGTTGCACCGCGATATCATGACCGTCGCGGGCGGTGACCTTGGTGACTATGCCAAGGCCCCAAAGCTGGATGGCGAGCGGCTGGTGTGGGGAGATGCGCCGACAGCGTCGCTTGATGAAACGATTTTGCGGCCGGCGGCGGCTCCGTTTGCCCCCGATGGCGGGATGCGTCTGGTCAGCGGAAATCTTGGTCGGGCGACGTTCAAGACCAGCGCGGTGGATGAAGCGCGCTGGACGATTGAAGCGCCCGCGCGGGTTTTTACCGATCAGGACGAGGTGGTACGGGCCTTCAAGGCGGGCGAACTCGACCGCGATGTCATTGTGGTGGTGCGCTTTCAGGGACCGCGCGCCAACGGCATGCCGGAATTGCACAAGCTGACGCCGTCGCTTGGCGTGTTGCAGGACCGGGGATTCCGCGTCGCGCTGGTGACCGATGGCCGCATGTCGGGGGCATCGGGCAAGGTTCCGGCGGCAATTCATGTGAGCCCGGAGGCATTGGGCGGCGGGCCGCTCGCGCGCGTCCGCGACGGTGACATGGTGCGGCTGTGCGCCAGGCGGGGTGAGCTTTCGGTGCTGATGGCGGCACCGGCGTGGACTGCGCGCCAGCCCGCAGATGCGCCGCCTGCGGCTGTCGGTACCGGCCGCGAGCTGTTCGCGTTGATGCGGCACGGCGCAGATGACGCTGAACACGGGGCATCGGCGATGCTTGCGGCTGCGGGGCTATAGTGGAGATTGTCGCGCTCGATATTGGCGGGACGCACGCGCGTTTTGCGCTCGCCACGGTGGCGGACGGCCGGGTTGTTGGCCTCGGCGAGGCGGTGACGCTGAAGACTGCCGAACATGTCAGCCTGCAAACCGCGTGGGAGGCATTCGGTGCCGAGGTTGGCCGGCCACTTCCGCGGGCTGCTGCAATCGCAGTCGCTTGCCCGATTGTCGGGGAGGTGTTGAAGCTTACGAACAATCCCTGGATCATCCGCCCGGCGCTGATCGGGGAGAAGCTCGGTGTTGACCGGCATGTCCTGGTCAATGATTTCGGCGCGGTCGGCCACGCAATCGCCAGCCTGGGGCCGGATCATCTCGCACACATGTGCGGACCCGAGCGCGACTTCGGGGCCGACGAGGTGATCACGATTGTCGGACCCGGCACCGGCCTTGGGGTTGCACAGATCGTGCGCCGGTCTGGCCGCAACCAGATTGTCGAAACCGAGGGTGGTCATATCGACTTTGCACCGCTTGATAGCGTTGAAGACGCCATCCTGGCGCGCTTGCGTCAGCGTTACCGCCGCGTGTCCGTCGAGCGGATCGTGTCGGGGCCCGGCTTGGGTGCCATCCATGAAATGTTGGCGGTGATTGAGGGGCGGGCAATCCCGACCCTCGACGACAAGGCGCTGTGGACACTCGCGCTCGGTGGGACGGACAGTTTGGCCACTGCAGCACTTGACCGTTTTTGCCTCACCCTCGGTAGCGTCGCCGGTGATATTGCCCTTGCCCAAGGGGCTACGGCTGTCGTGATCGCCGGCGGCCTTGGCCTCCGTCTCGCCGGTTACCTGCCGCGCTCGGGCTTTGGCCAGCGCTTTGCCGCCAAGGGCCGGTTCGAAGCGCGGATGGCTGCGCTGCCGGTCAAGCTCGTCACCCACCTCCAACCCGGCCTCTATGGGGCTGCCGCCGCTTTTGCGCAGGAGTTCATCTGATGAATGTCGAAGAGGTGATGAAGCTCGCCCCGGTTATCCCAGTGCTGGTGATCCATGACGCTGCTCAGGCTGGCGCGATTGCCGAGGCATTGGTTGCCGGTGGCCTGTACGCGCTGGAGGTGACGCTGCGGACCCCGGCTGCGCTTGATGTGATCCGGGAGATGGCGAAGGTTGACGGCGCGGTGGTTGGGGCCGGAACGGTGCTCAATCCGCGCGATCTTGATGCCGCGCAGGAAGCGGGGGCGCGCTTCATTGTCAGCCCGGGTCTCACCGAGCCCCTGGCCCGGGCCGCAGCGTCCCGCGACATTCCGTTGCTGCCGGGTATCGCCAATGCGGGTGACATCATGCGCGGGCTTGATCTTGGCCTCGATCGCTTCAAATTCTTCCCGGCTGAGGCAGCGGGCGGACTGAAGGCGTTGCAGGCACTGTCAGCCCCGTTTGGCGCGGCCCG
Source organism: Sphingosinicellaceae bacterium (assembly GCA_043759675.1). Classification (GTDB taxonomy): domain Bacteria; phylum Pseudomonadota; class Alphaproteobacteria; order Sphingomonadales; family Sphingomonadaceae; genus JADCGM01. The sequence goes on along the minus strand of JAYVLC010000103.1, from coordinate 965 downwards.
CTTCTGCCCGACCGGGGGCATCACTGTTGAGAGTGCGGCAGCCTGGTTGGCGCTGCCGTCGGTGCTGTGTGTCGGTGGTAGTTGGCTGGTCAGCCCGAACGACACGGCGGCCATGATCCGGGAGAAGGCTGCCGAGGCCGTTACGCGCCTTGGTCGAAAGACGCTCTAAAGCAGCTGTTTGATATCGCCCCGCAGCGCCTCGGGGCGCACCGTCGGGGCGAAGCGCTCGACGACATTACCATCACGGTCGACGAGGAATTTGGTAAAATTCCACTTGATACCCTCGGTGCCAAGCACGCCGCGCGCCTTGTTTTTCAAGTATTTCCACAAGGGATGGGTGCCGGACCCATTGACCTCGACTTTGGCAAACATCGGGAACTTCACATCATAGGTCAGCGAGCAGAAGTTCGCGATTTCAGCGGCATCGCCGGGTTCTTGTGCCCCAAACTGGTTGCAGGGGAAGCCGAGCACCGCAAGCCCATCGCCCGAAAATTCGTCGTGGAGCTTTTCGAGGCCCTCATACTGCGGTGTGAACCCGCATTTGCTGGCGGTGTTGACGATTAGCATCGGCTTGCCGCGAAAATCGGCGAGCGATTGCTCCTTGCCGTCGATGGTGGTGACGGTGAAATCATAGATGTCGGTCATGGTCGGTCCTCCCCCGTTGTTGCGGGGGAGGATGACCTGATCCGGTCAGCGCTGCAAGCCTAACGCCCGCGCCCGAACCGGCGCTGACCGCCGGCGTGAACCGTGACGCCGGCATTGCGACCGCCATTGGGCCGACCGCGCTGGCCGGGGCGGGCATGGAATGACCGCTCCTCGGGTTCAGCGGCGGGGGCGGGGCGCAGTGCTTTCACCTTGGCAACGTCGGCCATGAAATTCTGCGGCAGCGGGGCCATTTCAATCTTCTGGCGGGTCAGTTTCTCGATATCGCGCAGGTAGGGCCGCTCGTCGTCGGCGACGAACGA
>JAYVLC010000102.1:0-9706 GCA_043759675.1 Sphingosinicellaceae bacterium | reverse complement strand
AGCAGCCTCGGTCGTCGGTACAGCGCCCGCGCCAGCAGGACGCGCGCCTTTTGCCCGCCGCTGAGCGCCGACCCCATGTCGCCGACCAGGCTTTCATAGCCCATCGGCATGGCATTGATTTCGGCGTCGATACAGGCAAGCTTCGCGCAGGCGCGAACCTGCTCCATGTCCAGTTCCGCGTCGAAGAACGCGATGTTTTCGGCCAGACTTCCGGCATAGAGGACATCATCCTGCGCCACGCTGCCGACCTGCCAGCGGTAGGCCTGTCGCCCGTAACGCGACAGCGGCATGCCATCGACCAGTACCTCACCACAGGTCGGCTCGAACAGCCCGAGCATGATCTTGAGCAGCGTCGTCTTGCCGCCGCCCGACGGGCCGACGATCGCGACCGTCTCACCGGGTTCGACGCTGAGGTTGACGCCCGACAGCACATTGGGTTCGCCGCGCCCGTAACTGAACGCAACGCCGCGCAGTTCAAGCGCCCCGGTGATCGGTGACCGCTCGCCTTCCGCCAGCCCGCCACCGGATTCAGGCGCGGCAAAGGCAATGTCGGCCAGCCGCGCCAGATGCACGTCGAGCATCCGCCAGTCGATCACCGCTTGCACCAGTCCCTGCGCTGCGTCGAGGAACTGGCCCTTGTAGCTTTGGAACGCAAAGATCATCCCGATGGTCAGGTCGCCCGCCATCGCCATCTTCACCGCGAGATAGACGAAGACCACTGTCTCCAGCCCCATTACCGCATCGCCGACCGACCCGAACCCGGCCCCGAGCCTGCCCATTTTGAGATTGGCGTTGACCGACGCCGCCTTGCGGCTTTGCCACAGCTGTTGTCGCCCGGTTTCCTGCCCGAACACCTTGATCGCCGAGATGCCGCGCACGCTTTCGATGAAGGCGCTGCTTTCCGCGGCCGCAGTGGTGATGGCATTGACGTTGCTGGATTTGAGCATCTGAATGTAGGCAAGCTTCAACCCGACAAACAGCAGCAGCGCCACCAACGCCACCGCCGCCAGCAACGGTGAATACAAAAACATCACCACCAGTGTGGTCAGCGCCATTGCCCCGTCGATCACAGCAGAAATCAGCGTCTGTGACAGCATCTGGGTAATCGGCTGGGTGGAGCCAAACCGGGAGATGATGTCGCCGACATGGCGCTTCTCGAACCAGGGCAGCGGCAGGTGCATCAGGTGGCGGAACAGATTGACGACCATCTGATAGCCAAGGCTGGCGGACAGGGACAGCAACGCCAGCGAACGCAGCCAGCCGGTCGCCATCTGCACCATCACCAGCCCGCCAAACCCCAGCGCCAGCACGAAAAGCAGGTCGGCATCAAAGCTTGGCACCACGCTGTCGATGGCGGTCTGCATATAAAAGGGCATGGCAAGCGCCACGACCTGCAACACCAGCGATAGCAGCAGCGCGAGGCCCAGCGCCCGGCCCAATCCATCGATGCGCGACCACAGCTGCGACAGCCGAACCTTCGGCGGCGCGGCGCGCGGGGTGAACCGCTCGGTCGGGGTCAGCTCCATCGCGACACCGGTGAAGCTGCGTGACAGCTCGGCGGCCGTCAGGCTGCGCTCGCCGTTGGCGGGATCGTGGATGATGTAGCGGAGGTCCTTGAGACCGCGCTTGACGCGGGTCAGCACGACAAAGTGGCTGAGGTTCCAGTGCAGGATCACCGGCAGCGTTACATCGCGCAGATGCGCCGGCTCACAGCGAATGGCTCGGGCCGACAGCCCAAGCTCGTCGCCAATGCGGATCAGGCTTTTGAGCGTCGTGCCCTTGATCGAGATCGAGAAGCGCCGCCTGAGCGTAGCAAGGTCGGTCTTGTGCCCGTGATGGCTCGCCACCATCGCCAGGCAGGCCAGCCCACATTCGGCGGCCTCGGTCTGGAGAATGACGGGGGTGCGCTTGCGGCCGAACAGGTCGAGATAGTCAAGGGCGGCGGTCATTCAGAATGACTCCATTCAGCAATTATTATCGTGCCGATGACGTAGTTATCTTTAACGTTTTAAGACATAAATTGGAGTTTGCTCCACGCTAGGGGCAATATATTAGACGCCTCAAATCAAGACAAAACCGTAACAAAACACAGAGCTAATAAATATACTATATTTTGGCGTACTTTGTCTTTGTTATTTCGCAAAAATATGAACCAAGTAAAAAATATAAACAATATGTTTACAAATACAGAAATCACAAAGTTAATAGCTGTATCAACATTAAAGCATTTCTTACCAAATTCCAAATATAAGTTCAATGTAACTATAATTATAGACAAAAATAATTCTCTATTATTAATATATGTAGACATTTTTCTCACTAATTGACGTCGCAAAGCGCAATACTTTTACGAAAATTAATTTTTTCCAATTCTGTTTTGTTATAACCAAAAGCATACCGCGTGTCATTTTGCAAAAATTTTGCTGAAATAGTATTTGATTCTTCGTATGACTCAGGCCAGTATCCGGATATTTTAAAACCAGATTCTTCCATATATTTTCGACTTGGAATCCAGTAGCTTATAGATAATTTGACACTTGATTGAACATTTAAATGTTTTTTTATTATACAAATTGGTGATAATATTTTCCAAACATCATCAAATAGATTTATATTAATTCTGCTTATGTTATAAAGATTTTTGGTTCTTTCAGAATTGGAGTTAATTTCAGCAAAAGTTTCCAAGTCAGAAAATTTAACGATGTCTGATTTTGATACAAATTTAATAATACTTGATGATCCGATGTGAAAAGCAACAATTGATCCGCTTTCAATCAGGATATTTTTCGCTGCTGGCAACAAGTAAAGAGCACATGCACTCATGCAAACACCCCTGACAACAATGGACGCGTGTTCTTTTTTAATTGCGAAGGCCAAATCTAACGCCGAATTTTCGTGCCCTCCATAGCTAGATATAATTAGCGTTTTTTTCCCTGCTTCCAGAGCCAGAATTGCTGCTGTCGCATTTTCATAATTGATATCGCCATCAAAATAGTACTCACTTTTTCCATTGACGGTGCTTCCTTTTAACATAGAGTGACATTTGGCGGGTGTGGTTAAAAGTACTACTATTGTAAACAATAGTAACCTCTTATCTACGTGATGTATGTTATAAAACATGATGCCCGCCAAATGTGTTATTTGCATTCATAAGCTGATTTTAATCAGACGAGAACAATTTACCGGGCAGGAATTTCAGTATTTTGCCCAAAAAATAGACCGAACCCGATAGAAATCTGGTACATTGCATCATCTCCAAATGGATCTACTATAATATCGGTACATAACCCTGCGCATCCGATAAGGCCATCGGCCCTGGCTGATGATCGAGCATCGTCAGAGTTGCTCGCGTAGCCCAATTTTAGATTTACTCCAGCGCCGAGGCCGAAGAAATTATACTCGGATCCGCCACCTTGAGAGTTACCACTAACGAGGCCAGCGCCGCCAATCGCCCCAAAAGTGATGTGGTTACTAAGGGGATCCGGAATCCGTGATCCTGGGCGATACGTTCGATCTAGAGGTCTAGGTCGAGGAGAAATAATAGGCGCGTGATCCTTAAATGTGTCCGCGCCATCCGGATCGTCCGGCGCTCCCCCACTCACCCAGTCCAGTTCCTCCATCGTCACTTCCCGTGCGCCGCTGGCCAGAAGCCCGGCACGGCTTGAAAACTTCGTCATCTTGTCACTCCCTCATTCACGCCGGGGGCGGCGCACCTTGTCCGTGATTTCGGACCGCTTACGCAACACAAACAAAACTCACGACCGCGCCCTCACTGCCCGCAGCGGTTGCAGCAGCCAGTCGAGGAAGGGGCGACGGTCGAGGATGATGTTGGCGCTGAGCGTCATGTTTGTTTTTTCACAACATAAACTATTTTGCCTAAATAGCTGAACCTTACCGTGGTCCGATCATCGTCAACAAACTCAGCTCTCCATTCATCTGTTGAGTTTCGCGTGTACTCTGATTCACCCTCATTACAATTAGATCCGTAAAACACAGATGGATTACTATCATCAAGTTTCTTCCAGAACATCACACATCGAGCGTGATTATCTTGCATTGTAAACGCCGCTGGACTTCGTGTTGTAATAGTCACTATATCATCAGATTTTGAATAGTATGTTCCACCATCAATAACTGTACTACACGAAATTAATAACAGTATTGGTGTGTACATTATATATATTATGTGTTTGTTAATTTTCATAAGGAGTACAACCTGCAATATTTATATGATCACTATCGAAATCTGTCAGACGAAATATCGCGCTCACCGGCACCTTCGTAAAAAAGTCCACCGCCCGCACGAACGCCCAGGAAGTAGGCAGCTCCAACCGCTTTGGCTTCGCGGGCAGATAATCCATTGGCAGTTAATATACTGGCGATGTCTTTTGCCAGCTGAAGATCGGCGTCATAACGACTTACAGAAGATGAAGGCCCGTAGTTTTCATCATGTGTCAAACAAGCATGGCCAATATAAATACCTCTATAGTAATCTGGTATTCCTTGAGTTGGCCCTGATCCACATCTGTCTATAATTATTAGCGATGTACTATTATATGGGGCGGTAACAACAATTGTATCGTCAAAGGGCGTTAAATCTGTTGCGTTTGGATCTCCATCGCCATCGGGATCAGCGTCTGGTCCGAGTATGAAGTCGAGATCGAGTTCAAGATCAATCTTCGGATTGTCTCCATAGCTGCTGTGGGTCGCGAAAAAGCCCGCAAATGCCAGGTTGGTGCCGCCGCCGCCACCGCCGATGGAGGGTCCGTGGGGCCGCTCCCCCACAACCACGATTTCCTCGGGATCCAGTTCATCTGCGCTGGCAGTGCTGCCTCCACTCACCCAATCCATTTCCTCCATGGTCACTTCCCGCGCGCCGCTGGCCAGCAGCTCGGCGCGGCTTGAAAACTTCGTCATCTTGTCACTCCCTCATACGCGCCGGGGGGCGGCGCTCCTTGTCGGTGATTTCGGACCGCTTACGCAACACAAACAAAGCGACCCCGCGCGCTGCCCTCACGACCGTGCCCTCACTGCCCGCAGCGGTTGCAGCAGCCAATCAAGGAAGGGGCGGCGGTCGAGGATGATGTTGGCGCTGAGCGTCATGCCGGGTTGCAGGGGTACCCGTTCGCCAAAGGCTTGCACCGACTGGTCGGCAACATGGACCCGGACCCGGTAAACCGGATCGCGGACCTGGAACGGCGCATCCAGTTCGTTTGGCGCGATGATGGTGCGGGTGACCGACAACACCGTGCCGGGAAAGCTGCCAAAGCGCTGATAGGGAAAGGCGTCATAGAGCAGCCGGACGCTTTGCCCGGGTCGCACAAAGCCGATGGCGCGCGACGGCGCAAAGATATCGGCCTGCAACCGGCCACCCACCGGGGCAATCGCCAGCATCGGGACCCGTGGGTCGGCAAGTCGGCCAACGCCGGTTTGCAACGCGGTGACCCGCCCCGCAATCGGTGCCCTGATCGTATAGGCGCTCGCCCCGTCCATCTGGGCCCGGTTCTGGATCAGCGATTGTTGCGAGCTGCGCAGTTGCGCGATGCGGCTGCCGGTATCGAGCGGCAGCCGCTGAAGTTCGGACGCGGCCTGATCGGCATTGAGCCTGAGCGATTGTGATTGCTGTTCAAGCCCGCGCAGCCGTTGTTGTTCGACCAGCCAAGCCTGACGGCGGCGTTCATAGTCCAGACGGCTGACGAACCCGCGTTCAACCACCGGCCCAAGCTGATCAAAGGTGGATTTGGCAGACGCAACAATCTCGCGCTCGATGGCGATCTGCGCCTCAAGCCCGTCGCGCTGGGTGGTAAAGCTCGCGATGGCAGCGAGCAGGCGCGCCCGCTCGCTCGCCTCGCGCCGCCGCTCCAGCCCGATCTGGCCGGTCGCAATCCGACTTTGCTCGGCAATGGCGGACAGCCCGACCGCCTCCGGGATCACGCCGCCCCCGTCAGGTTGCGCCAGCTGGACAATCGCAATCGTGTGGCCGGCCGCAACCAGATCGCCTTCCTGCACAGTCAGCCGGGTGACCACGCCGGGGCGGACCGCAAATATCTTGGCGATGGGCGCAATCGAGGTGACGATGCCGGGAGCCGACTCGATGCGGGCATAGCTCCCTTGGGAGGCCCAGGTCAGTGCCCCGGCAACCGTCGCGGCAATCAGGACGCCCAGCGACCAGTAGCGCACCGGCTGCGTCAACAGGATCGCGCCGTTCAGCCGCTCGGCGCGGGCTTCAATCACTTCAGGGCGGAACAGGGCGGTCATTGCTCCGACGATAGTCCCCCCCCCCCCCCCCCGCCGCCTGGCAACCCGGCCAACTGGCCGGGTGCGCGCGGTTTTGCGCCGGGGGAGGCGGGCAATACCGCCGCGTCTGTCCAAGCCCACTTCCCAAGCGCTGAAACCTGCCTCACAAGCGCCGGGGCAGCGGTGCGGTGCGCGGCCTTTGCGGAGAGGATGACATGGCGGTGGAAGTTGGACAGGCAGCACCGGCGTTCGAGCTGGCAGGCGATGGCGGCGCGACGATCCGGCTGGCCGACCTCGCGGGGCAGAAGGCGGTCGTGTATTTCTACCCCAAAGACGACACATCGGGCTGCACCAGTGAAGCGATCGACTTCACCGGCAAGCTGGGTGACTTTGCCGCAGCAGACACCGCGGTGATCGGCGTGTCGAAGGATTCAGTGGCGAGCCACGCCAAGTTCCGCGCCAAGCACAGCCTTGGCATCAAGCTTGCGGCGGACCCGGACGGGTCGGTGGTCGAAGGCTGGGGCGTCTGGATTGAAAAGAGCATGTATGGCCGCAAATATATGGGCATCGAACGAGCGACCTTCCTGATCGGGCGCGACGGCAAGGTGGCGCGGGTCTGGCACAAGGTGAAGGTGCCCGGACATGCCGCCGAGGTGTTGAAGGCGGCGCAGGACCTGGGGTGACGACGCTTGGGGTTGCGGCGCGCACCGTCCTGCTGACCTCGGAGGCTCGGGCCAAGGCGCATGCGTCGCGGGCGATGGCGGCGGCGTGGGGGGCGGGTGCCATCGGCTGGGCCTTCGACGCGGATATGCCCGACACGCCCGCCCGACCGGCGCAGCCCGAACTGCTTCCCCCAAACAAGATGCGCAAACGCGGCAAGGCCGGGTCGGCGCGCAGCCGCATCGCGCTGTTGCATGCGGTCGCACATATCGAGCTCAACGCCATCGATCTGGCGTGGGACATGGTCGGGCGGTTCGGAGCCGGATTTGCGCGCGCCTTTGCCGATGACTGGGTCGGCGTTGCCGATGACGAGGCGCGGCATTTCCTGATGGTCGCCGACCGGCTGGAGGAGCTCGGCGCTTGCTATGGCGACCTGCCAGCCCATGACGGCCTGTGGCAGGCAGCGGCGGCGACGGCGCATGATGCGATGGCGCGGCTGGCCGTGGTTCCGCAGGTTCTGGAGGCGCGCGGCCTTGATGTGACGCCGGGAATGGCGCTGCGAATCGGTGCTGCCGGGGACATTCGCAGCGCAGAAATTCTTAACCAGATTTACGCAGACGAGATTGGGCACGTCCGGATCGGGAATATCTGGTTCCGTTCGGCGTGTGACTCCAACGGTTCACCGCCTGCCGAAACCTTCCGAACGCTGGTTCGGGCGCATTTCCGCGGGGAGTTGAAACCGCCTTTCAATGACTTGGCCCGCGAGTCTGCTGGCCTGACGCAAGACTTCTACCGCGACTTGCCAGCCGCTTCCGGGGTTGCTTAGTACCGCCCTTCTGCCGCGCGGGTCGCATTCAACCGGCAGATGATTTCAGCTTTGGGACACGCAAACTGGCGTTTTGCCGGATGCGATGTCTGTATCCGGGGGGATAGGTGTGGTTCGTGTGGCGGTTCTGAGCGAGCAGGTTCGACAGGCAGTCCTGCGCCGGTTTCCGGAGCACCAGATTTACCTCCGCAGCAATGATCGGGTCCGCCTGCTCCGGGTGGGAACGCGCGTTCAGGTGATGGCGGTTGCCACAGCGGCATTGATCGCCGGGTGGGTCGGTGTCGCGACCGTGAACACCGTTGCCGACATGAGCGGCATGACCGCCGACACCATTGCCGCAAAGGAAGTCGAGCTGGCCCGGATGCAGGCCCGTGTTTCGGCATTGAAGGCCGATGTTGGCAATTTGAAGGGTACGGTCGCAACCAGTGCAGAAGCGCTGCAGAAGCGGCAGCTGTTTCTCGCCTCGCTGCTGTCGGGCAAAGGCAATATCCGCAAACTTGTCGCGATGATGCCCGAACGGATGCCTGATGTTGCCGACGTGGCGGACAACCATCCCGACGTGATGGCCCCGTTTGTCAGGATCGAGCACGATCAGCTGGCGTTCGTCGACAAGGCGACACAGGCCGCTGAGGCGCGTTACCATGACACCTCGGCGGTCCTCCGGCGCCTCGGCCTGAAACCGGCGCGGTTCGTCGCCCAGTCCAGCTTTGCGATGGGCGGGCCCTATATCCCGGCCGATGGCACCGGCCAGCCGCTCGCCGAAGCCGATCCCAAGTTCAAGCAGCTGTTCGTCAGTTGGAAAAAGGTCGGGCAGCTTGAAAAGGCGATGAGCGCAATCCCGTCCTTCCGTCCGGCGACAACCGGGCGGTTCACCAGCGGCTTTGGCGTCCGTTATGACCCGTTCAGCGGCTATGCCGCGATGCATGCCGGTGTCGATCTTGCCGGACGCTACGGCGACATGATCTATGCGGCGTCCGATGGTGTCGTCGCCAGCGCTGGCTGGTCAGGGGCTTACGGCAACATGATCGAGCTTGGGCATGGCAAGGGGATCGTGACCCGCTATGGTCATTTGTCGCGCATCAACGTGCATCCCGGCGAGACTGTGAAACAGGGCGAGGTGATCGGCCGGATGGGCTCGACCGGACGCTCGACCGGTACACATCTCCACTATGAAGTTCGCATCGATGGCCGCGCGGTCAATCCGGTGCCCTATCTGGAGGCCTCCAATTATGTTCTCGCGATCCAGCAGCGGGCCGACCTTGGCCAGGGCGGACCGGACGCGCCCGTCCAACCCTGACGCCGGCCTCTCGATTCTCGCTGCCGATGTTGTCATCAGGGGTGACCTGACCGCTGCGGGCGAGCTGCACCTTGACGGCCGGATTGTCGGCAATGTCGAGGCGCACGACATCGTCATAGGCGAGACCGGCAGTGTGCACGGCGACATTCGCGCCGACATGTTGACGGTCCGCGGCGGCGTCACCGGCAATGTCGCTGCGCGCACCGTCCGCCTTGGCCCGGCGGCGCGATTGGCCGGGGATGTCAGCTACGCATCGATCGGGATCGAGGCCGGTGCCAGGGTCGATGGCCGCTTTGTCCATGTGATCGATGGTGCAGAAGTCGTGCCGCCGCAGCTGCTCGTTGTCGGCGGCGATTGAAGCCTGCGCCATTCGGGCCTATCTTACGGCACATGATCGACAGTGTTGCCCTTTCGCCGTCCGCCGCAAAACGTGTGGCTGCCATTGCTGCAAAGCAGGGCGACCCGACGCTGAAGCTCCGCCTGAGCGTGGAAGGCGGCGGCTGTTCGGGCTTTCAATACAAATTCGGGCTCGACACTGATGCGGCAGCCGACGACCTTGTGGTGACGACCGATGGCGTGTCGATGCTGGTCGATTCGGTAAGCCTGCCGTTTCTTGAGGGCGCGATTGTCGATTTCGTCGACAATCTGGGCGGGGCGTCGTTCCAGGTGAAAAATCCCAACGCAAC
>JAYVLC010000101.1:0-15468 GCA_043759675.1 Sphingosinicellaceae bacterium | reverse complement strand
CCGTCGCGGTCGATGCTACGGGGACCAGCGTCCACGCCACCGGCCCGCTGGTCTGGCGCGAAAAGATCGCCAAGCAACGCGCGCTTGAGATGGCGGAGTGATCTTGGCGGTTCACATTGGTGCAGCAAGTGTCGGTTGTTTGATCGGCTCCCCCTGATAGCTGGTACGCTCCACAATCGAACCGGAGACAGCATGACCGGCGCTTCCAAGTTATACAGCCAGCTCTTGAACGGCAAAAATCTGAGTTTTCGGGATTTTCAAACGCTGCTTGAGGCCTTCGGATTTCGGTTGGACCGCATCGTTGGCAGCCATCACATCTATTCATGTCGCCGGTTTGATGAGCAACTCAACGTCCAACCGGATGGCCAAGATGCAAAGCGCTATCAGGTCCGGCAATTCCGCGCTATAATTGACGTGAATGGACTGACCTTGGAAGACTGAACAATGGGCTCGAAATATCATATCAACCTGTTTTGGTCAGACGAAGACATCTGCTGGATCGCGGATCTGCCCGACTTGAAATATTGCAGCGCCCACGGGCCGACACCAGAAGATGCCTTGGCAGAGATTCAGATTGCGATGGCGGCCTGGCTTGACGTAGCGCGCGAAAACAACAAGCCGATCCCTGAACCGAAATACCGGTCGCCGTTCACTGGATTTGCCAAGGCCGCCTGACCAGCACCCAACGTGTCGGGGAAACATCGCATGACCTACACGCCCGCCGCACTGGCACCTGGAACCCATATTCGCCTGCCACAAACGCCTGGGCAGCGGCATCCGTGGCGCGGGTTCGGGGCCGAGGTCTACCGCTGGATCGGCTCCACCTGGCTATGGCTGTTCGGCTGGCGGGTCACCGGCGATTGGCCACTCTATGCCAAAGCCGTCGCGCTTGGTGCACCGCACACCACCAACTGGGACGGTGCCCTGATGATCGCGACCATGGGTCACTTGCGCGTCCGGATGAGCTGGATGGGCAAGGCAAGCCTCACGACCGGGCCGTTCGGTGGCTTCGTGCGTTGGCTGGGCTGCATTCCGATTGACCGGTCAAAAAACAACGACATGGTCAGCCAGATGAAAGACGCCTTTGCCGCCGCTGATCAGCTGTTTGTCGGGGTGCCGCCCGAGGGAACCCGCACCACGGGCGTTGCCGGAACGCCGTGGAAATCAGGTTTTTACCATATCGCGGTTGCCGCCAACGTGCCGATCATCATGTGCCTGCTCGACTGGGGCACCCGCCACGTCCGGATCAGCGGCGTGTTCATGCCAACCGGTGACCAGAATGCTGACATGAAAATCATCCGATCCCATTATGATGGCGTTTACGGCAAGCACACGCCGCGCACTGCCTAACGGGCGATTTCGGACAGGATCGCTTCCTCAAAGCTGTGGAATTGCGACCGCACGCCCGGCGACTTGGCCGGATCATCGGCGGTGCCGGTCACCACATAGACATAGCCCCGGCCCCGCACCGGGTCGATCCAGATGCCGGTCCACGCGCCATAAGCATCTCCCAGATGCCCCCACCACCGTGACCGGCGCGGAAACAGTGGCTGATCCTGACCCGCTACATCCCCGGTCAGGCACTGGATCGACAGGCCCCAGCAGCGCATCAGCCCGGTGTAGGTTTCGCCCGACGGTGTCTCCCCGGCGCGCCACTGCGGCGTCATCATCGCCTCCACGGTTGCCACGCTGAGAAAGCGGACACCATCCAGCTCCCCTTCATTCAACACCAATCGGGCGATCCGGGCCAAATCGCGCGGTGCGATCCGGACGCCGCCTTGCGGACTGAACAAGGTGCCATTGCTGCCGGGAACATAGCCTGTAAGGTCGCATGGCGCATCAGGGGCGGTGATCCGAACGAGGCAAGGAGGTAGCACACCGCGCAGATCATCGGTCTGCGCCACCCACGGGCCAGTCGGCGCCCACGCCGTTTCATCGCGCCCTTTGCGGTACAGCGCCGCTGCTGCGGCGATTGCTGCCGGGGAACAGCCCGACCAATTGTAACAGGCGTCGATGTTCAGCGGTGCAAACACCAGCCGGGTCATCAGCCGGTCAAACCGCTCCCCGGTTGCTGCCTCCATTACCTCGGCGGCGATCCCGTAGTTGAGGTTGGCGTAGGAGAAATAGCGACCTGGCGGATGGTCGGCTGCCCAGTTCGCCGCCGTCATTCCATCACGCAGCCGGGTGCCCAGCGGCCAGAAATAACCGCCGCCATCAACGACGCTGCTCTGATGGCTGAGCAACAGACGCAGTGTGATCGGCGCGAGGGGAAACGCCGGATTGCGCAGCTGACGACCCAAGTAGACCGATACATCGCGGTCAAGATCAAGCGTCCCCGCCTCCACCAGCCGCATGATCCCGAGCGTGGTGATGAGTTTTGAGATCGACGCCACCCGCACCGGAGTGTCCACCGTCATTGCCCGGTCCGGCCCGATCACCGCGCGACCATAGGCCTCGGCCCGCAACTCCCGGTCCGCGTCTGTCACGACAACCGCCAGCCCCGAAAGCTCGGGCCCAACTCCGGCGCGGCCGGCGGCAATCTCTACGAGCGACGCAGATGTCCGCACTGGCAGATGTGCGCAGCTTGCCGCCAGCGCCATCACACCCCAAAGTGCGGCGATGACATGGACACGTCGCAAAGGGTTTGCCGGAATGGCGTTGCTGATCATAGGTGGAATTGTCACCGCCCTCTGGCTCCTGCGCGCTGGACTCGATGACAGCTATTATATCGGAACCGTCAGTGATCACTACGACGGCGGTCATTTTTTCAATCCGGGTGAGCCGGTCGGTAACACCGGCCTTGCCGCGCTGCTGAAATGGCGGTTGGCAGGCGGGGCCGCTGACTGGCCCGATCAGGTGGCAGTGACGCCTGCCAAACCCGCTGACCGGGTCGAAGGCGACGCCATGGTGGTGACCGTCGTCGGCCATGCCACCGTACTGATCCAGACCGCAGGCCTCAATATCCTGACCGATCCAGTGTGGTCAGATCGCGTCAGCCCGATCCGCGGGGTCGGGCCAAAGCGGGTCCGCGCCCCCGGCATCCGGTTCGGGGATTTGCCGAAGATCGATGTCGTGCTGGTCAGCCATAATCATTACGATCATCTCGACCTCGATACGCTCGATCGGCTGTGGCGACGGGATCGCCCGGTGATCGTGACGCCGCTGGGCAATGCGGCCCTGATGGCCCGTCGCGGCATCACCGCCTTCGCCCGTGACTGGGGTGACAGCATCGGCATCAAACCCGGCGTCGAAGTCACCGTCGAGCGCGTCCAGCACTGGTCATCACGCCGGATGCGCGACCGCAACCGGGCGCTCTGGAGCGGCTTCACCGTGACGACACCGGGCGGCAATATCTATTTTGCTGGCGATTGCGGTTACGGCGACGGGTCGATGTTCCGCGAGGCTGCGGCAAAACATGGCCCCTACCGCGTCGCCCTGCTGCCCGTCGGCGCCTATGAACCGCGCTGGTTCATGGCGAACGCGCACATGAACCCGGCCGAATCGGTGGCAGCCTTCCGCGACCTCGGTGCGCAACAGGCTGTCGGCATCCACTGGGGCGTCTGGCAACTGACCGACGAGGCGATTGACGCGCCAAGGGAGGCTCTGGCGGCGGCATTGGACAGGGCGCAGATCGCGCCCTCTAGGTTTGTAGCGCTGGAGGCAGGTGGAACTCTGCTTGTCCCGAACAGCAGCGCTTTACCCTGACGCAACCCCACCCTGACCCTCCCCTGCAAGCAGGGGAGGGAACATCTTGTCAGAACAGTTCCAACAAAAACCTCCCCGACTCCAGAGGACGGTTTGGGTGAGCGGAGTTCTGTCGCTACGCTGGCCCTGACGCGAACGCGCAGAGTTTATTGCCGTCGAGGTCGCGGAAATAGGCGCCATAAAACGCCTGCGGGCCCTCGTCGCCGCGCAAGCCCGGTGCCCCTTCATCGCTGCCCCCGAGTGCCTGTGCCTTGGCGTAAAAGGCATCGACCTTGGCGCGGCTGTCAAGGATGATTGCCACCATATTGCCGTTGCCAGCCGTCGCGGTGCCGCCGTCATAAGGCCGGGTCAACGCGATGCCCGGCTGGCCCCAGGTTGTACCCCACATCGTGAAGCCACCAAGGTCGTCGGCAAACTCCATCAGCCGCGTCGCACCGATTGACCCCAGCAATTCGTCGTAAAACGCGCGCGCAGCCACTATGTCTTTGGTCCCAAGCGTCACATAACCAATCATCAAATACTCCTTTGTTCCGAGTCGATGCACTGAACCTAACATGGGAACAAATCAAGTCCAAGAGGCATGTTACGTCCATGGCCATCGCGATCCGAACCTCGCTCAGCGAACCCGAAACGGGCGAGACCTATGTTCCCCACCGCCCGAGCCGCCCCGAAAAATCGGAAGGCGGCAAACGGTTCGAGATTGTCTCGGACTACGTCCCCGCCGGCGACCAGCCGACCGCGATCGCCGAGCTGGTGGCGCAGGCCAGCGCCGGGGAACGTGATCAGGTGCTGCTCGGTGTCACCGGATCCGGCAAGACCTTCACCGCCGCCAAGGTGATCGAGGCGCTGCAGCGCCCTGCCCTGATCCTTGCGCCCAACAAAATCCTTGCGGCGCAATTATATGGGGAGTTCAAATCCTTCTTCCCCAACAACGCCGTCGAATATTTCGTCAGTTACTATGATTATTATCAGCCCGAGGCGTATGTTCCGCGCTCCGACACCTTCATCGAAAAGGAATCCTCGGTCAACGAAGCCATCGACCGGATGCGCCACTCGGCAACCCGCTCGCTGCTCGAGCGCGACGATGTGCTGATCATCGCCTCGGTTTCATGCATCTACGGCATCGGGTCGGTTGAAACCTATTCGGCAATGACCTTCGCGCTGAAACTCGGCGAGACCTACGACCCGCGCGAGATCGTCCGCAAACTGGTGGCGCTGCAATATAAGCGCAATGACACCAATTTCGTGCGCGGCACATTCCGGGTACGGGGCGACACCATCGAGCTATTCCCGTCGCACTATGAGGACA
The DNA here is from genome assembly GCA_043759675.1 of Sphingosinicellaceae bacterium. Taxonomy (GTDB): domain Bacteria; phylum Pseudomonadota; class Alphaproteobacteria; order Sphingomonadales; family Sphingomonadaceae; genus JADCGM01. The sequence continues at coordinate 10,454 of JAYVLC010000101.1, read as the reverse complement.
GCGCCTGGCGGATCAGTTTCTTTGGTGACGAGATCGAGACGATCACCGAATTTGACCCGCTGACGGGCAACAAGGTCGCCACCCTCGACAGTATCAAAATCTACGCCAATTCGCATTATGTGACGCCAGGCCCAACCCTCAAACAGGCGACGGAGGCGATCCGGCATGAATTGACCGAGCGGCTGAAGGAGCTTGTGGGCGGGGGACGGTTGCTGGAGGCCCAGCGGCTTGAGCAACGCACCAACTTCGATCTGGAGATGATCGCCGCGACCGGGTCGTGCGCGGGTATCGAGAATTACAGCCGCTTCCTGACCGGCCGCCTGCCCGGCGAGCCCCCGCCGACGCTGTTTGAGTATCTGCCCGAAAACGCCCTGCTGTTCGTCGACGAAAGCCATGTCACCATCGGCCAGCTCAACGGCATGTCGCGCGGTGATCACCGGCGCAAGCAGACGCTTGCGGAATATGGCTTCCGCCTGCCGTCGGCCATCGACAACCGCCCGTTGCGCTTTGAAGAGTGGGAGGCGATGCGCCCGCAGACCGTCTATGTCTCGGCGACGCCTGGGCGCTGGGAGATGGAACAGGTCGGCGGCGTGTTCACCGAACAGGTGATCCGCCCGACCGGCCTGATCGACCCGCCGGTCGAGATCAGGCCGATCGAGGACCAGGTCGATGACCTCGTCCACGAGGCGAAGATGACCGCTGCTGCCGGTTACCGGACCCTTGTCACCACCCTCACCAAGCGCATGGCTGAAGATCTGACCGAATTCCTGCACGAGGCGGGGCTACGCGTCCGCTACATGCATTCGGACGTTGAGACGCTGGAGCGTATTGAATTGATCCGCGACCTCCGGCTTGGGGTCTATGACGTGCTGGTCGGCATCAACCTGCTGCGCGAGGGGTTGGATATCCCCGAGTGCGGGCTCGTCGCCATCCTCGACGCCGACAAGGAAGGGTTTTTGCGGTCTGAGACATCATTGATCCAGACCATCGGCCGCGCGGCGCGCAACGTCGACGGCCGGGTCATCCTCTATGCCGACCGGATCACCGGCAGCATGGAGCGGGCAATGGCCGAAACCGACCGGCGCCGCGCCCGCCAGACGCTGTACAATGATGCACATGGCATCACGCCGACGACAATCAAGCGCAACATTTCCGATGTCCTCGCCGATGTGTCGATGCGTGACGGCCTGCTCGTCGACACCGGCGACGACGGCATGCCCAACCTCGTCGGGCACAACCTCAAAGCCTATCTCGCCGACCTCGAAACCCGCATGCGCTCGGCCGCCGCCGACCTCGAATTCGAAGAAGCCGGCCGCCTCCGCGACGAAATCCGCCGCCTCGAAAACCACGAACTCGGGATTCCAGTCCACGAACAGCGCGCACCGATCAAAGGACGCGCGGTGGCGGGAAAGCCGGGGACGCGGAAAGATCGGTTCGGGAAAACGCGGAAAAAATTTGGGCGCTAAATTTGTTCTTGCCTGAATATACTATATTTGCTACTACCGGACTATTATGCAGCAATATACTCAAATACCAATCGACTTCGATGTCTTCAAGGGCCTCACCCACCGACTTGAAAGTCCCGATGAGGACTACAATGAAGTCATCCGCAGATTGCTTAGTCTACCTGCCAGTCAAGCTGCAATGCTTCCGGGTGAAATAGATGGTCCCGGATTTCAAATTCCAACCAATGCTTTGACACCTCATAGTGGAGGTGCTTGGTTCTCAAATGTATATCTGCCTAATGGAACGATTTTTAGAGCTACCTACAAGGGGAAAACCCACCGCGCATGGATAAATAACTCTCAATGGATAGATGAATTAGGTAAAATTAGGACTAGCCCATCAGATGCGGCGAGCGCGATTACCGGCAACAATGTCAATGGATGGCGATTCTGGTTTGTCAGACGGCCAAACGATGAGGATTGGCAGCGGATGGATGTACTCAAAGCATGAGCATTGACAAATCCCTGACTGTCCGCCATAAAGGACAAGCATATTCGGTGATCCAAACCGATGTCTTTGCTGCATGGCTCAATGGGCTGCGCGACCGTGAGGGTCGGCTGCGCATTGTGAAACGCTTGCGGCGGCTTGGCGACGGGGGATTTGGCGATTGCAAGTCGATCGGTGATGGTGTGCATGAACTGCGCATGTTCTTCGGCCCCGGCTATCGGGCCTATTTCACGGCCCAGGGCGCTACGATCATCCTGTTGCTGGTTGGCGGTGACAAGGGCAGCCAGGCGGGCGATATTGCCCGCGCAAAGGTTATGATAAGGGATTTGCGTGATGGGAGTGAAGACCAGCCCCTTTGACCCCGCAGACTATCTGTCGTCCGAAGACGATATTCTTGATTACCTCAAAATATGGATGGAGGACGGCAGTCCGCAGGAGATCGCCCGTGCCATCGGCGATATTGCCCGTTCCAAAGGGATGAGCGACATTGCCAAGAAAAGCGGACTTGGGCGACAAGCGCTTTACAATGCCCTCTCCGAGAACGGGAACCCGACGCTCGAAACATTGACCGCTGTTTTGGATGCGCTTGGCCTTGAACTGACAGTGCAAAAGCGCGCTGCCTGACTCAGTCACGACTGCGCGCGCTGTGCTTGCATTTTCTCCGATTTTGTGCTAGCAAATCCTGACCAAATGGGGATGCAATATGGCCACCGCAACTGCCCGCAAGGTTGATGATCGGGACTATGCCGCGCTTTGTGTAATGGCCAGCGAGAATGGCCGGTCCATCTCCGAGGAATTGCGCAGCCTGATCGCCGAACGGGTCCGGACGCGCAGAGGCGCGGAGATTGTTGCCGAATTGCGCGAACTGCGGCGACGTTACCCTTTCAATCTGCCGCCCGGGGAAGATGCGGTGTCGGTCATTCGTGCGATCCGTGACGAATGACGATCATAGTTGACGCCAGTTTGGCGTATAAATGGTTTGTCGAGGAATCCGGTTCCGACGCGGCTTATGCGGTACTCGTGCAGCATATCGGACAGATACTGGTGCCCGATACCTTTCTCGTCGAGGTCTCGGCAGCTCTGGTGCGTGATGCCAATATGCAAAAACAAAGCGCCATTGGCAGGCGCAAGTCGCTCGAAAGATTTTTGGGCCTCGTGGATGATCAATCAATCCGCTCGGTCCGAATTGACACAGCGCAGCTGGCCGCCGCTGCCAATCTCGCCATCGGGCTTGGTCACCCATTGAAGGATTGCATCTACCTTGCGCTGGCGATGGACCTCGGCTGCGCGCTGCTGACGTGCGACGCGCGCTTTGCGGCGAAGGCGCGGGGTGTTTGGGCCGACGTACGTGTGCTGGGCGACGCACGAGCGGATTGAACCTACCCTACCCCCGAACTGCGCAGCCAATCGTGGCACGGGCAACCTTGACGACCATATCCTGATCGCCAACCTTATCGGCCAACCGGACAAGGTCACGCAGCGGGCGGTTGCGGAGCCCGCCTTTCGACTCCTTTGCCAGACGGGACAACGTCCGCAACTGATCGATTGTGAGTTTCTGCGACAGATCATCGGCCATGCAAGACGCCTGCCGTGGCGCAACGCCATAGCTGAGCAACGCCGATTCAATCCGCACTTCGGCATAACTTGACACACATCCGCCCAGCAGAACGAGCGGGAGCAGCCGGGAAAATCCTGGCATCATCCTAACCTGATCCGAGCCACCCACGACGTGTTTAACCTGCCAGCCAGCGACCGCGAGGCTGAAATCCTCGCGGTCGCCCGTCCTGTGTACCGACTACCAGCCGCCATAGCGATTGTAACGGATTGCATCGACCGCCCAGTCATATTCGCGGTAGCTGACATAGCCATCGCGGTTACGGTCGGCAAAGCGGTAGAAGGCCGCCTGAGCGCGCCGCCATTCGCGGTCCGATAGCCGGCCGTCACGGTCGCCGTCATACCAGCGCAGACCCCAGCTGACCGTCAGCCGATCACCATAGCCAAAGCCAAACGGCGTCCAATAGCTATTCCAGCTCGGGGTGGAATAGCGGAAGCTCCAGCCCCGATCATCGTAGCGACCCCACCGGACACGATCCCAACGCCAATCGTGGCGATCGTCGTGCCGATAGTCCCGCCGGTCATCCGGTCGACCAAAACGACGGTCATCACGTCGATCAAGATGACGATCATCCCGCCAGTCAGCCCGTCGCTCATCGCGCCAGTCGCCCCGGCGATCATCGTGACGATCATCACGACCGTCCCTGACATCGCGCCGGTCGGTGCGCAAATCGACTGGAACGATCACGGGCACCACCCGGTCGGGCCGAATCTCCGGGCGGCTATCGGGCCGTGCCCGCCTGTCGTCGCTCCCGTCGCGGCGGATTTCGCGGCTCTCGGCCACAGCCCGGACCGGTGGCGCAGTGCGCTCGCGCTCGGCCATACGCTCTGGCGGTTGTTCCCAGGCGGTTTCACGGACCTCGCGCCGCGCCTCATCCGCCTGGGCACGTTGTGCCTCAACCTCGGGCGATCGCTCAATCTGTTCGCGGTCGGCCATCCGGCCCTCGCCCCGGTCCCGCGGATCAGCAGCCTGTGCCACACCAGGCAGCGCCACGGCCACGGTCAGCAACAATGCTGAAAACATCCTGCGCATCTCAGTCTCCTCCTTGAACGTGGGACCGCTATGCACCGTCTCAGTTGAACGGTTTCTGAGGTGGATTGTCAGCCAAGGTTCAGTTTCACGGCTTCGGGCCGTCGATGATCCGGATGCCGAGCTCCTTCAGCTGCCTCGCGGTTGCAGGAGCAGGCGCGTTCATCATCAGGTCTTCGGCCTTCTGGTTCATCGGGAACACAATGACTTCACGGATATTCGGCTCGTCGGCGATCAACATCACCATGCGGTCGACGCCCGGTGCCGACCCGCCATGCGGTGGCGCGCCAAATTTGAAGGCGTTGATCATGCCCGAAAAGTCCCGGTCGACTTGCTCCTGCGAATAGCCCGCGATCTCGAACGCCTTGTACATGATCTCCGGCTTGTGGTTCCGGATGGCGCCCGACGACAATTCCACGCCGTTGCAGACGATGTCATACTGATAGGCGAGAATATCGAGCGGGTTCATCGTCTCCAAGGCCGCCAGCTCGCCCTGCGGCATCGAGAAAGGATTGTGGCTGAACACCACCTGCTTCTGCTCGTCGTCATATTCGAACATCGGGAAATCGACGATCCAGCAGAATTTGAACGCGCCCTGCTCGATGAGGCCGAGATCGGTGCCGACCCGAGTGCGGGCGGCTCCAGCGAGCTTGGCAGCGCTTGCTTCGGGGCCGGCGGCGAAGAAAATGCCGTCATCTGGGCCAAGGCCAAGATCTGCGATCAATTGCTTCGTCGCTGCCTCGCCGTGGTTCTTGGCGATCGGGCCGCCCGCCTCTCCACCTTTTTGTGTGATATAGCCAAGCCCGGCAAAGCCTTCGGCCTGCGCCCAGCTGTTCATGTCATCAAAGAATTTGCGGCTCTTCTCGGCGGTGCCGGGGGCCGGAATGGCGCGCACCACGCCGCCGTCGGCAACAATCGACGCGAACCGCCCGAAGCCGGAGTTGCGGAACTGCTCCGACACGTCGGTGATCAGGATCGGGTTTCGCAGATCGGGCTTGTCCGATCCATATTTCAGGATCGCGTCCTTGTAGGCGATGCGCGGGAATGGCGGTTTGGTAACCGACTTGTCGCCGAACTCCTCGAACACGCCGGCAAGGACCGGTTCGATGGCGGCAAACACATCGTCCTGCGTAACGAAGCTCATTTCGAAATCGAGCTGGTAGAATTCGCCCGGGGATCGGTCGGCGCGCGCATCCTCGTCGCGAAAACACGGCGCGATCTGGAAATAGCGGTCGAAGCCTGCGACCATCAGCAGCTGTTTGAACATCTGCGGCGCCTGCGGCAACGCGTAGAATTTGCCCGGATGCACCCGGCTCGGTACCAGATAATCGCGCGCACCTTCGGGGGACGATGCGGTCAGGATCGGGGTCTGAAATTCAGTAAAGCCGGACTCGATCATCCGGCGGCGCAGACTCGAAATCACGCCTGACCGCAGCACGATATTGCGGTGCAGCCGCTCCCGCCGCAGATCGAGGAACCGGTACCGCAGCCGGATATCCTCGGGATATTCAGCGTCTCCTGCCACCGGCATCGGCAGTTCGGTCGCCGCCGACTGGACCGATACCTCGCGCGCCCGGATTTCAATCGCGCCAGTCGGCAGATTGGCGTTCACCGTGCCATCGCCGCGCGCCACCACCTCGCCGGTGATCGTCACGACGCTTTCAGCCCGCACCTTGTCGAGCTGCGCGTGCGCGGGCGAATCAACATCGGTAACGATTTGCGTCAGCCCGAAATGGTCGCGCAGGTCGACAAACAACAGCCCGCCATGATCGCGCTTGCGGTGAACCCAGCCCGACAGCCGGACCATCGATCCAACATCGGACGCGCGCAGCTGCGCGCAGTTATGTGTGCGGTAAATATGCATGGCGCGGCTGGTGACGGTTTCAACGGCAGTTTGTCAAGGAAATGGGGGTGCAATGGCCACTGCATCACGACAAAGCGCCAAGCCGCTGGCATCTCCGCCCGACGTGGACTAGTCACCAATCATGCTCATCCATCCCGTGGTTACCGATACCAAAACCCTCGCCGATCTCTGTGCCCGCCTCTCGCAAGCGCCGTTCGTTTGCGTCGATACCGAGTTCATGCGGGAGAATACGTTTTTCCCCGATCTCTGCCTTGTGCAGGTCGCCTCGCCAACCGAGGCGGCGGCGATTGATCCCAAGGCCGATATCGACCTGACGCCGCTGCTTGACCTGCTGGTGAAAGAGGAGGTTTTGAAGGTCTTTCATGCTGGCGGGCAGGACCTCGAGATCATCTACAATCTGACCGGCAAGACCCCGACCCCGTTGTTCGATACCCAAATTGCGGCAATGGCATTGGGATTGGGCGAACAGGTCAGTTACGCCAACCTCGTCGCCTCCTACACCAATGCGACGCTCGACAAGGGTGCGCGCTTCACCGACTGGGCCCGGCGGCCGCTCGACAAGCGCCAGCTCGACTATGCGGTGTGCGACGTGACCTATCTGGCCGAACTCTTCCCCAAAATGCTCGAGCGGCTGAAAAGGACCGGGCGCGGTGCCTGGCTGGATGAGGAGATGATGCGGCTCGGCGATCCCGCCAATTATGCCAATGCACCCGAACTGGCATGGAAGCGGCTGCGTCTCCCCAACCGCAAGCCCGAAGTGCTCGGCCGCCTGAAGGCGCTGGCCGCCTGGCGCGAACGCGAGGCACGCGAAAAGGACGTACCACGCGGACGGATCATGAAGGACGAGACGCTGACTGACCTTGCCGGCAACCCGCCGCGCCGGCAGGATGATCTGACCAAGGTTCGCGGGCTGTCCGCAGCCTGGGGGCAGAATAATATCGGCGAGCGGTTGATCGGGGCTATCGAGGCGTCAACCCCGATGACGCCCGACGAAATGCCGCCGCGCGAAGCAGCACGCCCGGGCCTCACGCCCGATTCCAGCCTGGTAGCCGACCTGCTGAAACTGCTGTTGAAGGTCCGCGCCAAGGAAGCCGATGTTGCACCCAAGCTGATCGCGCGCTCAGACGACCTGGAAGCACTGGCCGCAGGGGTCCGGGAGGGCCTTCCGATGCTCAGCGGCTGGCGCAACGAGGTGTTCGGCATGGACGCCCTCGCGCTGGTCGAAGGTCGGCTCGGCTTTGCCGTCAAGGATGGCAAGATGAAGATGAGCGAGGTCTGACCCTCAGGGCAAATGGCGTTCGATATCCATCCGCTGATGGAGTACGCGCACGACCAGCCAGCCACGGGCGACCCTTTTCAGAAAGATGATATGTGCACCGGACCGCGCCTCGATATAGCCGCGCCGCACACCTGATCGTTCGCGCACCAACCGCATCCCTGCCGCAGATTCCTCAATCGCCCGGTAAATGTCGTCGAGGTAGCGGTCAGCCTGGGTCTCGCCCCATCGCGCGTCGCTGTAGTCCCAGATATCGAGAAGATCGGCGCGCGCCTTTGGTGCCAGAGTCCAATTCACCTGCCACGCTTCGCCTTCCGCTCGCGGGCTTCCCGCAGAAAAACGTCAAGGTCGAACGGCCGTCCCGGGCCGCTTTCTTCGCCATCGATCAACGCTTTACGCAGGGCCTCAAGGCTAGCTTCGCGCTCCGCCAGAAGACGCAAGCCGGCCCGCACCACTTCGCTGGTCGAACCATAGCTGCCGCTTTGCACTTGTTGATGCGCAAATTCACTCAGGCTTTCGCCGAGACTGACTGAAGTATTCCGGGTCACCATATCGCCTCCGGGCCAATGAATACCAAATATTGGTAACAGCCTCAAGCGATGTGCATGACGCCTTTCAGTCCCATCGCCTGCGCCAGGGACTTCAGCCGTCGCTGCACGGTTTCGCCGCTCAGGGCTGCATGATGTGCCGCCAGGGTCAGGACGAGGCGATCCCCATCCCGGTGCAGCCGCCCGCTGGTCAGCGCCTCGGCGGTGCCCCCGGTCAGCCGCTGGCCAAGGCGCAGCGCCAGCCCCCATATCCGGGCGCGCTGCAACGAGGCCGCGTCGGCAAGGCGCGGCAGCAATGCAGCCGCAGGATCAGCGGGATCGCCACCAAAACAAGCGAAGAGCGCGGCCCCCAACATTGCTCGCTCCCGCGCCGAAATCGCTACCCAATTGCCGTGCAGCGCCACATCAAGCCCGCGTTCGGCGCGGAAATCGGGATGGGCCCGCCAGGCAATGTCAGACAGCAGGCAGCAAACTTCGCGCAGCCGGGTATCGGCTGCCGTTTCAGGGGAGAACAGGCCGTTCATCCATGCCATCAGCGCGTCGCCATGTTCAGGAAACCGCCCCTGCCGCCCGCCTTCGGCCCGCGCGGCTGCAATTAGCGGGTCCTGCAACTGGGTGGTGGCAGGCAGGCCCTCAAACATCAGCCCCTCTCGCAATCCGTAGGCGGACGCGACGAAGTGGCTACTGCCCAAGCGCTTGCCCACCGCCCGCAGTAACACAGCGGCACCCGGAAGCTGCGGGATACGCGAGCTGGAGATGTGCGGAACAGCCTTCACCGATTTCGGCAGCATGTGTGCCAGTGTCCGCGCCAGTCGCTCCGGCGCTTCGGCAGACATCATGTACTGATGAACGACGGGTAGCGGATAATCGCTCAGGTGCATGTGCAACTGCGTCAGGGCACGCCAGGACCCACCGACCATGTAGAAGGGCTTGCCGCGCCCCTCTGCGGCCCAGTGAACCGTTTTCAGGGCCTTCTCGATTAATCCATTGAGCGCACGACCATTGGTCTTGCGTAGCGCGTCAAGTTTCAGCGACCCAATCGGTAACGATATCCGGTCATGAATCTGCCCTGCCGAGATCCGGATCAGTTCCAGACTGCCACCGCCCAGATCGCCGACCACGCCATCGGCGTCGGGTATGCCAGCGATGACACCAAGTCCTGCCAGGCGCGCCTCATCATCACCACTGATCACTTCGACCGCCAGACCGCTCGCCCGTTTGACCCGCGCGACGAACTCATCTCGGTTCAACGCCTCCCGGACCGCGGCGGTCGCGACGGTGCGCAACAGCCCAACCTGCATGTCGGCGCACAGGAGGGCAAAGCGGGCCAGCGCGTCCTCGGCAACGCGCATGCTGTCCTCCGACAATCTGCCATCTGCAGCGATGCCGCGGCCAAGCCCTGCCATCACTTTTTCGTTGAACAGATTGTGCGGCGTCCGCTCCTCGCCGCGATAGACCACGAGCCGGATCGAGTTGGACCCGATATCAACGATACCGGTCAAGGGATCGTCGGTGATCATGCCGATCAGATGAAGGCCAGCGCTTTGATCTCGTAATATTTGTCGCCTGACGGGGTGACGACCTCAACCTCTTCGCCGATCCTGCGGCCGATCAGGGCGCGACCGAGTGGCGAGGAATAGCTGATCCGGCCGCCATGTGCGTCGGCCTCAACCGGTCCAACGATCTGATATGTCACCGGGCGGTCTGCCTCATCAAGCAGGCTGACCGTCGCACCGAACACCACTTTGTCACCACTCAGCGTCGTCGGATCAATAACCTGCGCGCGGGCAAGCTGGTCCTCGATCTGCATGATCTCGGCCTCGATCTGGCCCTGACGCTCCTTGGCGGCATGATATTCGGCGTTCTCGCTCAGGTCGCCGTGGGCGCGGGCTTCCTCAATGTCGGTGACATTGCGGGGCCGCTCCTCGGATTTCAGCTTGTGCAGCGTGGTCAGGAGGCGCTCATGCCCCTCCAGCAGCATTGGCAGCTTTTCAACCGTCGCCATGTGCGTCGCCTTCTATCATTCCGGGACAAGTCCGGGACCGGTGGGCAAAGCACCCACCCCGTCGTCACCAGATCTGCCGGGAGCTAACTTTCGAGCACTGAATAATAGGACTGAAGCGGGCGAACTTCAAGCGTTCCTTGCCGCAGCGCAGCAATTGCCCTGAC
>JAYVLC010000100.1:0-8154 GCA_043759675.1 Sphingosinicellaceae bacterium | reverse complement strand
GTGCACGGTACAGGCCCCGCACGACGCAATTCCACAGCCGAATTTGGTGCCGACAAGGTCGAGTTCGTCGCGGATGAACCACAACAGCGGCATCTCGGGGTCGCCCGAGTATATCCACTTTTTCCCGTTGACCGTCACGTCCATGCCATCACTCCGCAATCCGGTGTCAGATGCTACCATGGCCGCGACAAGTGACAATGCTGGGTCGCTAAATCGACGCGCCCGCGCGACGAACGTCAGTCGCCAGCAAACGCCAACAGGGCCGCTACCTGCACCCCCGCCTCCCGTAAACGGGTCGCCCCGCCAAGATCGGGCAGATCAATGACAAAGGCCGCCGTATCCACGACCGCGCCTGCTTGCCGCAGCAGTTGCACCCCGGCAAGCGCGGTCCCCCCGGTTGCGATCAGGTCATCGACCAGCAGGACCCGCGCGCCCGGCTTGCAGGCGTCAGCGTGCATCTCGATCCGGTCCTGACCATATTCGAGCGCATAGTTCACGCCGATCACCGTCCCTGGCAGCTTGTTCTTTTTCCTGAGCAGCAACACGCCAAGGCCGAGCCGGTGCGCCAGCGCCGCGCCAAAGACGAAGCCGCGCGCCTCGATACCGGCAATCAGGTCGAAGGTCTGGTCCCCGACCTGGTCGGCCAGCCGTTCAATCGTCAGGCCAAAGCCTTTCCCGTCGAGCAGCAGCGTCGTGATGTCCCGGAATGCGATGCCCGGCTTTGGATAGTCGTGGATGGTGCGGATCAGGGCGGCGAGGTCGGCATTGTTGCTCACAAAACCCGCCCCGCCACGGCGCGCAGCTTTTCCACCGTTGCGACCGGACGCTGCTCCGGCGCGGTCATGATGGCATGGTCAAGCGCACGGTCGCAGCCGTGGGCACAGACAGACCGTTGCGACGGAAGCCGCGACACCACGTCAATGACCAACCGCCGCGCATTTTCGGCGTTGGCCAGCAGGACTTCGAGCACTTGCGACACGTCCACCGCCTCGCGCGTTTCGTGCCAGGCATCAAAATCGGTGACCATCGCCACGGTCAGATAACAAAGCTCCGCCTCCCGCGCGAGGGCAGCCTCGGGCATGTTGGTCATGCCGATCACATCAAGTCCGGCGGCCCGGTAGGCCCGCGATTCGGCGCGGGTCGAAAATTGCGGCCCCTCCATTGCAAGATAGGTCCCGCCCTGCCGGAATGGAATGTCACAGGCCGCAAGCGCCTGCGCCGCGATGTCGGCCAACCGCGAACAGGTCGGGTCCGCAAACGCCACATGCGCGACAACACCGTCGCCGAAATAGGTCTTTGCCCGGCTCCGGGTCCGATCGACGAACTGGTCAACCAGCACAAATGTCCCCGGCGGCAACGCCTCGCGAAACGACCCGCAGGCCGAGATCGACAGGATATCGGTGCATCCGGCCAGCTTCAGCGCCGCGATATTTGCCCGGTAGTTGATTTCGGACGGGCTCAGCCGGTGTCCCCGCCCGTGGCGCGGCAGAAACACCAGTTCGGTATCACCAAGGCGCCCGAACAGCAGGTCATCCGACGGCAATCCCCATGGCGTCTCAACGCGGCGCCAGTCAGAATCGGTGAGGGCAGCAAGCTGATACAGCCCACTGCCCCCAAGGATACCGAGTTTCATACGGTCAGGCGGCTGGCGTCGTCGACGGCTTGGCCTTCTGGTCCGCCCAGACCCGGCGATAGCTGAGATAGGACAGGCCAGTCAGCATCAACAGGAAGAGCATCACGCCAAGCCCCGTCCGGTGCCGGGCCTCAAGCTTGGGCTCCGCCGCCCAGGTCAGGAACGCCGCAACATCGGTCGACATCTGGTTGACGGTCGCCTTGGTACCATCGTCATAGGTCACCTGATCGTCGGCGACCAATGGCGGCGGCATCGCGATGTTCAGATTGGCGAAATAGGGATTATAATGCAGGCCGTCGGGGACCTCCCAGTCGGCCGGTGGCGTCTTGCCATAGCCGGCGATCAGCGCGTGGATATAATGTGATCCCTCCTCGCGCCCCTTGGCCATCAGCGACAGGTCGGGCGGATAGGCATTGTTGTTCGCAGCCCGTGCCGCGACTTCATTCGGATACGGCCCGATCATCTTGTCCGACGGAATGGCATCGCGCGACGCGGCCTCTCCGGTCTTTTCGTCAAGTGACGGGGTCTTGTTCGACCAGTCCTTGGCGATGACCTTCACCTGTGCCTCGGTGTAGCCAAGGTCGGTCAATGAACGGAACGCCACCTGCTTGATACCATGACAGGCCGCGCAGACTTCCTTGAAGACCTTAAGGCCACGCTGCAGCTGCGCCCGGTCATAGGTCCCAAGCGGTCCGTCAAAACTGAACGAAATCTCGGTCGGATGCCGGTGGTACTTCTTGACCAAATCGGGGGCCGAGGCTTCACGCGGCGCAAACGCGCCGACCATCAGCGCGGTGAAGAAGGTCAGACCGGCGAAAAAGGCGATTAAACGAACCATCGGAGACGCCCCTTATTCTGCCGGCTGCACAAGGGCAGCACCGTTGTCGCTCTTGGCCAGAACCGCCTCACTGATCGACTTTGGCAGTGGCAGCGGGCGTTCAAACGCCGACACCAGCGGCATCAGGGTCAGGACGTGCACGAAATAATAAGCCGAAGCGAACTGGCTCAGCCGCAGATAGGGCTCCTCAGCCGGCTTGCCGCCGCAATAGGCCAAGATCACAATATCAAAGAGCAGAACGACAAACAGCCACTTCATGCCCGGCCGGTAGTTCGCTGAGCGCACCGGTGACCGGTCAAGCCATGGCAGGAAGAACAGCAGCAGTATGGCACTGAACATCGCCAGCACGCCCCAGAGTTTCGCCGGGATCCACAGGAAGTCGATCGTGAACGAGCGCAGGATCGCGTAAAATGGCCACAGATACCATTCAGGGACAATGTGCGCAGGCGTCGAAAGCGGGTTGGCGGGCATATAATTGTCCGGCTCACCCAGCATGTTCGGCGCATAGAAAACCACCGCACAGAAGGCGAGCAGATAGACGCCGAGCCCGAACAAATCCTTTGTCGTGAAATAAGGATGGAACGGGATGGTGTCCTGCGGGCCCTGCACCGCAACACCGGTCGGGTTCGATGAGCCTGGAATGTGCATCGCCCAGACTTTGAGGATCACGGTGCCAAGGATCACGAATGGCAACAGATAGTGCAGCGAGAAGAACCGGTTGAGCGTGGCGTTATCCACCGATGGCCCACCCAGCAACAGCGTCTTCACAGCGTCGCCGACCACCGGAATGGCCGAGAACAGGTTGGTGATGACGGTTGCGCCCCAAAAGCTCATCTGGCCCCAGACGATGACATAGCCCATGAACGCCGTCGCCATCATCAGCAGCAGGATGACAATCCCGAGCAGCCAGACCAGCTCTCGCGGTGCCTTGTAGGATCCGTAATAGAGGCCGCGGAAGATGTGAATATAGACGACAGCAAAGAAGAAACTCGCACCCGTCGAGTGGATGTAACGCAGCATCCAGCCGCCGTTGACGTCACGCATGATATGCTCGACGGAATCGAACGCCATCGCGGTGTTGGGCGTAAAATGCATCGCCAGCACGATGCCGGTGATGATCTGCACCACCAGCGCGAAGCCCGACAGTACGCCGAAATTCCACCAATAGTTAAGGTTCTTGGGCACCGGATACCCGGCACCGACCGCATTGTAGATGAGGCGCGGCAGCGGCAGCCGCTCATCCATCCAGATCATGAATGAATTTTTCGGCTGATAATGGTTGGCCCAGGGGAAGCTCATCGCTTGTTCCTCAACCGATCTTGACGCGCGTCGGCGTCATGAAAGCATAGTCCGGGACGACCAGATTCTTCGGTGCCGGCCCTTTGCGAACCCGCGCCGCCGTGTCGTAATGCGAACCGTGACAGGGGCAGAAATACCCGCCGAAATCACCGCGATTTTCGCCCTCGCTCGCCCCCAAGGGTACGCAGCCAAGGTGGGTGCAAACGCCAATCGTGATCAGCCAGTTGGCATGACCTTCCTTGGTGCGTTCGCCAAGCGTCTGCGGGTCGCGCAGCTCGGCCACGGCAACCTTGTTCGCAGCAGCCTGTTCGGCGTCAGTCAGGTTCCGGACAAACACCGGTTTGCCAAGCCATAACAGCTTGATCGCCTGACCGGCTGACACCGACGACAGGTCAACCTCCACCGACGACAGCGCCAAAACGTCTGCCGACGGATTCATCTGATTTATGAGTGGCCACGCCACTGCCGCTGCACCGGCAGCCGCAAAGGCTCCCGTTGCGACATGGATGAAGTCCCGGCGACGAACGCCGTCCTCGCCTGTGACTCCGTCAACACTCGCCATAGAGACGTCCCTGCTCTGGATCGAAGCGCGCACGCTGCCCTTCGATAACTGTGCCGCCTGATAGCGACCCCGTTCCCGTGCCACAATAAGCATTTTTTCATCATCCGATCAGACGTGATGATCCGCAGTCGACGCAAGGTCGGCGGGGCGCTAATCGCGGGGCATGCGTCTTGCCCTGTTTCAGCCCGATATCGCCGGAAATGTCGGCACACTGATCCGCCTCGGCGCGTGCCTCGGGATACCCATTGATGTCATTGAGCCGTGCGGATTCGCCTTTTCGCTGCGGGCCCTCAGACGGTCGGGCATGGACTATCTGGCCACCGCTGACGTGACCGTCCACGCTGATTGGGACGCGTTCCGGGCTGCTCGGGCCGGTCGACTGGTGATACTGACGACGCGGGCCCCACTGGCGTATACCGACGCAGCCTACCTGCCCCACGACATCCTGCTGGTCGGTCAGGAGAGTGCAGGTGTGCCGGCTCGCGTCCACGCCGCAGCCGGCCTGACCGTTCGCATTCCGCTGCAAGCTGCTATGCGGTCACTGAATGTGGCGGTGGCCGCAGCGATGGTCTCGGGCGAAGCGCTGCGTCAGATTGGGGGATTTGCCGAATGATCATACTCGACGACGAGCAGGCGGCCGCGCAGGATTGGTTCCGCAGCCTGCGGGACAGTATCTGCGCCGAGTTTGAGGCGATCGAGGACGAACTCGGTGGGGCCCGCCCGGCTGGCCGATTCGAGCGCACCGCCTGGGACCGCACCGATCACCATGGCGCCAAAGGCGGCGGCGGCGGCGTCATGTCGGTGATGCGCGGACGGGTCTTTGAAAAGGTTGGCGTCAACATTTCAACCGTAGCCGGGGCCTTCGATCCCGAATTTGCCAAGTCAATCAACGGTGCCGCCGAAGATCCACGGTTTTTTGCAACCGGCATCAGTCTGGTTGCTCATCCGGTCAATCCCCATGTCCCAGCCGTCCATATGAATTGCCGGTTGCTGACGACGACCAAGCGCTGGTTCGGCGGTGGCGCTGACCTCAACCCCGCCATCGCCAACGACAACGACACAGCCGATTTCAAGGCGCGGCTAAAACAGGCCTGCGACGCCCATGCCCCGGATTATTGGGAGAAATTCTCGGCGTGGTGCGACGACTATTTCTACATCAAACACCGGAATGTGAACCGCGGTGTCGGCGGGATATTCTTCGATCACCTCAATTCAGGGGACCGAGCCGCCGACTTCGTTTTCACCCAGGATGTCGGCCTTGCCTTCCTTGACAGCTATCCGGCGCTGGTCCGGCGCCGCATGCGTCAATCGGCATCGGCTGAAGACCGGGCGCGACAGCTGGCCTATCGCGGCCTCTATGCTGAATTCAACCTGGTCTACGACCGGGGGACGCTGTTCGGCCTGAAGACCGGCGGCAATATCGAGGCCATTTTGATGAGCCTGCCGCCACTGGCGACCTGGGCTTAGTGTGGCCGCACAACATTATCGGTCGTCATTCCGGCCTTCGCGGGAATGACGGCCTAACTGGTGGGGAACGATTTATGCCATTGACCCCTGTCCCGCCTGACCAGATTGCGACCATCGTCACCTCGCTGGAGATGCATGAGCGCCCGGTACTGGGGCGACCCGCGATGTCAGCGCTCAAGCTGGTGCGCTGGCCGGAACCCGATCTCGACGCCTATCGCAGCCTGTACCGGGCGGTCGGCACCCCCTGGCTGTGGTTCAGCCGGCTTGTCATGCCCGATGCCGAACTCGCAGCGATCCTCAGCTCGGCCGATGTTACGGTCCATGCCGCAACCCGGCGCGACGGCACACCGGTCGGCATCCTCGAACTCGACTACCGGGTCGCCAGTCAGTGCGAGCTGTCCTTCTTCGGCCTGACGCCGGGCATGACTGGTCGTGGTATCGGTGGCTGGCTGATGCAACATGCGCTGCGATTGGCCTGGCGGGACGGCGTCAACCGTGTCTGGGTCCACACCTGCACGCTCGACCACCCATCAGCGCTCGGATTCTATCAACGCCACGGCTTTCGCCCCTACGCTCGCGCCGTCGAAACCTTCGCCGACCCGCGCCTGACCGGTCACCTGCCGCGCGACTGCGCCCCGCACATCCCGCTATTTGGCTAACGCCCGGTACGCGACCACGCTCGCCGACAGACTGAGCAGGCTGAAAGTCGTCGAGGCAGCAGCAACGAGGGTTGCCACAATCAATTTGCCAATGATCGCCTTGCCGAACAGCAGACTCGCAACCACGTCACCGACCATCTGCAACAGCCCCGTCGTTGACAGCAACGCGAGTGCCAGTGTCAAAATGAACCCGGCAAGGACCCAGCCGGCACCGGTCGTCATCGACCAGGCGCGACGGACCGATGCCCACGCATCCAGCCGCTCGCCAACCAGCGTTGCATTGAACGTCACCAAGCGCGCAGTGACCGTCAGCATCATCCCGGCAAAAACGAGCAGCAGGACAGACATTGGCGTCGAGGGCTTTGCAAGCTGGGCTGGCGTCGCGCCGAGCGCCGCTGCCGCAGCGCCAAACCCCAACAGAACCGGGAGCAAACAGCCAACAATCATCAAAAGCGCCAGCAAGGCGCGCGGTAACAAGTGCAGGCCACGCTGAATCGCCGCGCCCACCGTTGGCGGCGATGCCTGCCCGCCAAGCAGGATCGCGATGCAGGCCAGCTGGCCGCTCAGCGCAACAATCGACATCAGCGCAATCGCGAGCAATGAACCCGGATCAGCCGAGCCGGGCACAGTTGGCCTTGGCATCAGCACATCAACCGCCAGCTGCGGCAGAAAAATGAACATCGCCGCAATCCACACGACGCTGCCCGCATGCGGGCGCAGCAGGGCGACGCTGTCAATCCACACCCCGCTAATCGTCAGCCCGCGGCCCGGATTCCCGTTCGCCGCCACCTAAGCCGCCCGCTCAACGCCCTTTTCGTCGAGCAGCGCGTGCAGTTCTCCCGCCTCATACATTTCCATCATGATGTCAGACCCGCCAACCAGCTCGCCCTTCACATAAAGCTGCGGCACCGTTGGCCACTGCGAATAGTCCTTGATGCCCTGACGCAATTCCGGATCAGCAAGCACATCCGCCGATGCATAATCAACGCCAAGATGATCAAGGATCGCCACCGCCCGGCTAGAAAATCCGCACTGCGGAAACAGCGGTGTGCCTTTCATGAACAGCACGACATCGTTCGTCGTCACCTGTTCGCGGATCAATTCCTGTATGCCCATGTCATTCACTCCTGCGGTACAGCGGTGGACAGCGCCAGCGCATGCAATTCATTGCCCATTCGTCCGCCGAGCGACGCATAGACCAGCTGATGCTGGCGGATGCGCGGCAATCCGGCAAACGCCTTCGACACAACGCGCGCCTGATAATGATCACCGTCGCCCGCGAGATCGGTAATCTCAACCAGCGCATCAGGCAACGCTGCACGAATCAGCGCCTCGATGTCAGCAGCCGCCATCGCCACCGTCAGGTCGCCGACATGATCTGACGGCGCGCCTCTGTCGCCTTCTCAGCCAGCATCCGGCGAATAGCGGCCTCAACCACCGGAACGCCGGCGACTGCAAAGTCGGTCAGGACCCGGCCGATCACATCGTCATCGCCAACCTCTATAAAATCAGCTTGGACGACGGTCTTGGCGTAGGCCTCGGCCCCAACGCCATCGAGGCCCATGAGCCCGGCCGCCCACTCGCCAAGCAATTTGTTGCGGCGCACCGTCACCTTGAACTCAAGTTCGGCATCATGCGCGAACTTGTTTTCAAATGCTGCCTCACGCTTGTCGAACGTCGTCATGGAATCTCCTGT
>JAYVLC010000099.1:0-5104 GCA_043759675.1 Sphingosinicellaceae bacterium | reverse complement strand
CGGCAATGTCTCGATCAGCACGGTCGCCTTGATCGTCCCGATTGGCAGGTCGAGCATCGACTGCGCATTGGTGAACACTTGGTTCCACATCCGGGCTTCGAGATAGTGTTCGAGCTTGGGCAGGTAGAAATACGGGCCGGAGCCTTTCGCCAACAGCGCCCGCGCGTTCCAGAAGAAATACAGCCCGAAATCGAACAGCGCCCCGGCAATCCGCTCACCGTCGATCAAGATGTGCGATTCGGGCAGGTGCCAACCGCGCGGGCGAGCGATCAGCACGGCGGTCTTGTCGTTGAGCTTGTAGGTCTTGCCTTTTTCCTCAAGACTGATCGTCCCGGCAACGGCGTCGCGCAGGTTGATCTGCCCCTCCATCATATTGTCCCAGCTGGGGGCGGTCGCATCCTCGAAACAGGCCATATAACATTTGGCGCCGGAATTCAGGGCGTTAATGACCATCTTGCGATCAACCGGGCCGGTGATCTCCACCCGCCTGTCCTGCAAGTCCGCTGGCGTGCCGCTGATCTTCCAGTCACCCTTGCGGACGGCATGGGTCTCCAGCGGGAAGTCGAGCACATTCCCGGCATCGAGCCATGGCCGCAGGTTGGACCGTGCCTGCATCAACGCGCGCCGGGTCGGTTCAGCCCAGCGGTGCAGCGTCGCGAGGAACGCCAGTGCATCATCGGTCAGCAGGCTTTCATAGCCGGGCTTCATTTCGCCGAGAATTTGAACGCCATCGACGGCCATGGGATATCTCCTAGTCTTGTGTGAAACGGAACGGGTTGATGCCGCGTGATCGCTCGTCAACGACGAGGCGGCGGCTGGCAGGTGGAGCGGACCGCTGGCGGCATTCGGCTCGTTCACACAGCTGGCAGGCAAGCCCTATCGGGGTTGGGTTGGGCGCATCAAGGTCAAGACCACGCGCATAAGTCAGGCTATGGCCGTGCGCCAGCTCGCACCCCAGGGCAATCGCATAATCCGGGCGGATCGCGCCGTAAGGCGTCGCATAGGTGCGCACCGTCCGGGCAACGGTCAGCCAGCGCGCACCGTCTTCGGTCTCGATCACCTGCGTCAGGATGGCACCGGGCCGGTCGAACGCGGCGTGCAGTGACCACAACGGGCAATTGCCGCCGATCCGGGCCAGCGGTGATCGCCCGGCAGCAAAGCGTTTGGAGATTTGCCCGGCCCGGTCGGTGCGGATCAGGAAGAATGGCACGCCTCGCGCACCGGGACGCTGCAAAGTGGTCAGCCGGTGCGCGACCTGCTCGAACCCTGCACCAAAGCGGGCTTGCAGCAGTTCGAGGTCATAGCCGAGCGACTCGGCTGCGGTATGAAAGCGGCCATAGGGCATCATCAAGGCGGCAGCGAAATAGCTGGCGAGCGATTGGACCAGCAGCCGCTCGGCGGACTTGTCGGTCAATCCCGCCGTTGCGACGACCGCGTCAATCTCGGCTTTGGCCTCAACCAGCCCCAGTTGATAGCTCGTCTGAAACGTCCGCGACGCCGAATCGAGCAATTCCGACAGCTGAAGCTGCTGCCCGTGATAATCGAGCCGCCGCAGGTTGGACGGCAGAACATCTGCCGGTAGCACCCGGACCGTCAGGCCATGCCGCGCCCGCAATCGGGCTGCGACGGCAGAATAGAGGTCACCAGCGGCCAGCCGAAGCTCGTCGGCCAGCGACTCGGCCTTGGCATCAATTTCCGGGAAATGATTGTGTCGCTCGTGGACAAAATCGCGGACCGCCTCCAGTGGCCCGCGAACCTGATCAACCGTCGAATGCTGTTCGTGCATAGCGCCGCGCTCATTCCAGGCATTGTGCAACCGCAAAAAGGCCTGGGCGATGGCCGGGGCCTGCGCCACAAAGTCATGCAGTTCGGCCCGCGACACCTCGATCCCGCGCAGCAGCGGATCACCAAGCGCCGCCCGCACCTCCTCGGACGCCCGCTCGACATCATCACCGGTCAGCATCCGGAGGTCGGTGTTGTAAACCTGCGCCATCCGCAGCAGCACGGCGGCGGTCAGCGGTCGCTGATTGCGTTCGATCAGGTTCAAATAACTGATCGACACGCCAAGGTCATCGGCCATGCGCGTTTGCGTCAACCCAAGCTGAAGCCGGAGCCGGCGCAAGCGCGGACCGGCATAGAGTTTGCGATCAGGGGCGAGGCTGGCCATTTTTGTCTGCATCCGTCATTCCCGCGAAGGCGGGAACCCAGCACGCTTCGCGGAGGCGCGAGCGGGAGCTCGCTGAGCCTTCGTTGGGACTGGGTTCCCGCCTTCGCGGGAATGACGATGATGATTTGCGGTCATTTGTCAGTGTTTTTACAATGTGACAATCTGTCAAAGAAAATACCGGACAAGTGAACACGTTTGTGCGTGTTCCTTGCTTGACGTCGGCCTAGCGAATCCATCATGGCAGTGCAACGCCTGATTTGCAGGGCAGGATTTGCAGCCTTGGGGGGATCGCAACCGTCAGCACATCAGGTGTTCGAACCTGTTTTGTAAAAGTCCAGTCGAAGCTGCAATCGCACAACTGGCCCACGGAGACGGAATATGACGACCTTTGAGCAACTGATCCCCAGCGCCCCCGCCGGACGTTTTGCCGGTATCGATCGGCCTTACACTCCTGCCGATGTCGAGCGGCTGCGCGGCTCGGTGGTGATCGAGCACACGCTGGCAACGCGCGGGGCAAATCGCCTTTGGGAGCTGCTGAAGACCGAGCCTTATGTGAACTCGCTTGGCGCGGTCACCGGCAATCAGGCGATGCAGCAGGTCCGCGCTGGCCTGCAGGCCATCTATCTGTCGGGCTGGCAGGTTGCCGCCGATGCCAACACCGCAGGTGCAATGTATCCCGACCAATCGCTTTATCCGGCAAATGCCGGCCCGGAACTGGCCAAGCGGATCAACCGCGCCCTGCAGCGCGCCGACCAGATCGAGCATTCGGAAGGCGGCGCCAAGCGCGACTGGTTTGCCCCCATCGTCGCCGATGCCGAAGCCGGGTTCGGCGGCCCGCTCAACTGTTTCGAGATCATGAAGGCCTATATTGAAGCCGGGGCTGCCGGCGTGCACTATGAGGACCAGCTGGCGTCGGAAAAGAAGTGCGGCCATTTGGGCGGCAAGGTGCTGATCCCGACGCAGGCGCACATCCGCAACCTTGATGCCGCCCGCCTTGGTGCCGACGTCATGGGCGTTCCGACCGTCATCTGCGCCCGCACCGATGCCGAAAGCGCCATGCTGATCACCTCAGACGTCGATGAGCGTGATCATGAATTCCTGACCGGTGAGCGCACCCCCGAGGGCTTTTTCCGCCTGAAGCCGGGGACCGGTGTCGATCATTGCATCAAGCGTGGCCTTGCCTTTGCAGCCCATGCCGACCTGCTGTGGTGGGAGACCAGCCACCCGAACCTCGATGACGCCAAGCGCTTTGCCGAGGCAATCCACAGAGATCATCCTGAAAAGATGCTGGCCTACAACTGCTCGCCGTCGTTCAACTGGGAAAAGAATCTCGACAAGGACACCATCGCCAAATTCCAGCGCGAAATCGGCGCGATGGGGTATAAGTTCCAGTTCGTGACGCTGGCCGGTTTCCACAGCCTCAACCACGGCATGTATGAACTGGCGCGCGGCTACAAGGATCGCGGCATGGCGGCGTATTCCGAACTGCAACAGGCTGAATTCGCCAGCGAAGCCAATGGCTACACCGCAACGCGCCACCAGCGCGAAGTCGGCACCGGCTATTTCGACGAAATCGCCCAAGCCATCGCAGGCGGCCAGTCGTCAACAACCGCGCTGGGGGAATCGACCGAAGCGGCCCAGTTCAAACAGGCAGCCGAATAGGCTGACCAAAGCTTCTCCTGGGGAGGAGGGAACGCCCGTGCAGGAACCTGTGCGGGCGTTTTCGTGCGCAGACCCGCTTGGCGACGCCGGTTTCCCTGAAATCAGCGCTCGGCAAACGCCCGTGCGCTTCGACGTTGCGGCCCGGCTCGTCGGACGCCGCGTTTTTCGCCGGAATGCGAACCCGCCCGGTTGCAGCTATCCGATGCAGCGGCTAAGCACGGATCATGAAAATCGCGATGATCGGCGCGGGCTATGTCGGACTGGTGTCCGGTGCCTGCTTTGCAGATTTCGGACATGATGTCGTGTGTGTCGATCTGGACGTTAACAAGATCAACCGGCTCCTTGCAGGCGTTATGCCGATCTTTGAGCCTGGCCTTGCTGATCTCGTGGCGGCCAATGTGCGCGCCGCGCGTCTGGCGTTCACCACCGACCTTGGTGCAGCGGTTGCCGGCGCGGACGCGGTGTTCATTGGCGTCGGCACGCCCTCGCGCCGCGGTGATGGCCATGCCGACCTCAGTTATGTGCATCAGGCCGCGCGCG
Organism: Sphingosinicellaceae bacterium; assembly: GCA_043759675.1. Lineage (GTDB taxonomy): Bacteria > Pseudomonadota > Alphaproteobacteria > Sphingomonadales > Sphingomonadaceae > JADCGM01. The sequence goes on along the minus strand of JAYVLC010000099.1, from coordinate 735 downwards.
ACATCGCTGCCGCCCTCGACGGCTTCACGGTCGTGGTGACCAAGTCCACCGTGCCGGTCGGGACCGGTGACGCGGTGGAACGAACCATCCGCGACATGCGCCCCGATGCCGACTTTGTCGTGGTCTCCAACCCGGAGTTCCTACGCGAAGGCGCTGCCATCGGCGACTTCAAGCGCCCGGACCGGGTGGTGATCGGGACCGGGGACGAGCGTGCCAAAGCGGTGATGCGGGAAATTTACCGGCCCTTGTCGCTGAACGAGGCCCCGCTGCTGTTCACGTCCCGGCGCACCGCAGAACTGACCAAATATGCGGCCAACGCGTTCCTCGCGACCAAAATCGCCTTCATCAACGAGATCGCCGACCTTTGCGAAGCTGTCGGCGCCGACGTGCAGGATGTCGCGCGCGGCATGGGCCTCGACAAGCGGATCGGTTCGAAATTCCTGAACCCCGGGCCAGGCTATGGCGGGTCCTGTTTCCCCAAGGATACGCTCGCGCTGGTCAAGACTGCGCAGGACGCCGGCACCCCGATGCGGATTGTCGAAACCGTCGCCGCCGGCAATGATGTCCGCAAACGCGCAATGGCCAAGAAGGTGATCGCCGCACTTGGCGGTCACGCACGCGGCAAGATCGTCGCCGTGCTCGGCCTGACCTTCAAGCCGAATACCGACGACATGCGCGATTCCCCCGCCATCGACCTGATCCGGGCGCTTCAGGACGCTGGCGCGACGGTGCAGG
>JAYVLC010000098.1:0-2807 GCA_043759675.1 Sphingosinicellaceae bacterium | reverse complement strand
CCAGCCCCCGATTATGCCACCAAATCCGGATGGCTTGCCCGCCCCGACATTGCGGGCAATCCCAGCTTCTGGGCGCCGAAAGGCTATTTCCCGGCCGATGATCCCAAGGTCTCGGTGTTTTTCGTGACTCCAACCACCTATCTCGACCGGTCGCGCTGGAACGCGCCGCTGGATGACGCCAAGGCCAATGATGGACTGACGGTCGCCCTGAAGAATCAGGCCACCGCCTTCAACAGTGTCGGGGAGGTTTGGGCCCCGAAATATCGGCAGGCGACGTTCGGAGTGTTTCTGACCGACAAACCCGAAGCCGCGCAGGCGCTCGACTTTGCTTATGCCGATGTGCTGCGGGCCTTTGACGCGTTCGTCGCCCTGGCACCTGCCGACCGGCCAATCATTTTGGCGGGCCACAGCCAGGGGTCGCTGCATCTGATGCGCCTGCTGAAGGACCGTATTGCCGGGCAACCGATCGCAGCGCGTATCGCCGGGGCCTATGTTGTGGGCTGGCCAATCTCGATGACTGCCGACCTTCCCGCTCTTGGCCTGCCCGCCTGCAAGGAAGCCTTTGACGCTGGCTGCATCCTCAGCTGGCAGAGTTTTGCGCTGCCTGCCGACCCGCAGTTCCTTGATGCGGCCTATTCCGCCAAGCCCGGCCTGACCGGCGCACCGCGCAAGGGAACGCCAATGCTGTGTGTCAGCCCGCTGAATGGCCGGATGGGTGGCATCACCCCGAAGGAGGGCAATCTTGGTGCGCTGGTGCCAAGCGACAACCCCCAGGAACCCACGCTGGAGGCCGCGCGCATCCCGGCGAAATGCCAACCCAGCGGTATCCTGACCATTGGTGAACCGCCGTTCGGATTCGGCAAAGTCGTCCTCCCGGGTAACAATTTCCATGTTTATGATTATTCGCTGTTCTGGGCGAATATCCGGGTTGATGTCGAACGCCGCCTGAAGGGCTGGCAGACCGCCCACCCGAATTGATCACCGCCGACGCAGCCACATTTCGGGCGATGCTACCGGGCGGCGGGCGGCTGCTCGGGCTTGATGTGGGGACCAAAACCATCGGGGTGGCGGGGTGCGACCCCGGCTGGTCATTTGCCAGCCCGGTCGAGACAATCCGGCGGACCAAATTTGGCGCTGACCTAACCGCGCTTCTGCGGCTGCTCCCCGGCATTGTCGGCATTGTCGTTGGCCTGCCGCTGAATATGGACGGGACCGACTCGTCGCGAACCCAAAGCATCCGCGCCTTTGCCCGCAACATCGAAACACCGCTTGGTCTGCCGATATTGCTCTGGGACGAACGCTGGTCCACGCAGGCGGTCGAGCGCGCCATGATTGACGCCGACCTCAGCCGTGCCAAACGCGCCGATCTGGTCGATAAACTGGCCGCCGCGCACATCTTGCAGGGAGCAATCGACGCGCTGCATTTTCAATCGCTGTGATCTGTGCCGCAGCGGGGCTAGCCACTCGTCCCGACCCGCGCTAAGAGCGGGCTTTAATGACAGTCTCCCTTCCCGGTCGAGCCACTCTGCCTCCCGGCGTTCACCCGTTCCCGCATAGCCACCTCCTCGCCATCGAAGGGTTGCAGCCGTGGGAGATCACGTTCCTGCTCGATGAGGCCGAGAGCTGGGTCGACTTTAATCGCTCGCCGGCCAAGCGCGAGAACCGGCTGCGCGGGCTGACCCAGATCAACGCCTTTTTCGAGAATTCAACCCGGACACTGCTGAGTTTCGAGATCGCAGGCAAACGACTCGGGGCCGACGTCGTCAACATGACAGTCGGTCAATCATCGGTGAAAAAGGGCGAGACACTGCTCGACACCGCGCTGACGCTCAATGCCATGCACCCCGATGTAATCGTGATCCGTCACGAGGCGTCCGGTGCGGTGCAGCTGATTGCTGAAAAAGTCGGCTGCCCGGTGCTGAACGCCGGTGATGGACGGCACGAACATCCCACTCAGGCCCTGCTTGATGCGCTGACCATCCGCCGCCGCAAGGGCCGGATTGAGGGCCTGACCGTGGCGATCTGCGGCGATATCCTGCACAGCCGGGTGGCGCGATCAAATTTCCAGTTGCTCGGCGCTCTGGGAGCCAAGGTTCGCGCGGTTGCGCCGCCGACACTGCTCGGCAGCGACGTTGACCGGCTCGGCGTCGATGTGTTCACCGACATGGACGAAGGGCTCGACGGGGCCGACGTGGTGATGATGCTGCGCCTGCAACTCGAGCGCATGGCCGGTGCCTATGTTCCCTCCACCCGCGAATATTTCCACTTCTTCGGCCTGACGCAGGCACGCCTCGCCTCGGCAAAGCCCGATGCGCTGGTGATGCATCCCGGCCCGATGAACCGGGGGGTCGAAATCGACACACTGGTCGCAGACGATATCGGCCGTTCGGCGATCACCGAGCAGGTCGAGATGGGCGTTGCGGTGCGGATGGCCTGCCTTGATGTGCTGACGCGAAAACGCCGCGGGATCGACGGATGGTAGGCTCCCTTGCCTTTGCCAACGCCCGGATTATCGATCCGGCATCCGGGCGCGACCGGACCGGCACTCTCGTCGTTCGTGACCGGCTGATTGAATCGATCGACGGCACTATCCCCAAAGATGCTGAGCGCATCGACGCATCCGGCCTCGTCCTAGCGCCGGGCTTGATCGACGCGGGCGTGTTCAAAGCAGACGCGGCGACCTGCCTGGCAGGCGGCATCACCCGGGTCGTGCTGATGCCTGATCAATCACCGCCGCTCGATCATGCCGCGCTGATTGAGCATGCCGAACGGATCGGCAAACCCGACGTCTGGGTCCACCCGCTCGC
>JAYVLC010000097.1:0-2751 GCA_043759675.1 Sphingosinicellaceae bacterium | reverse complement strand
CCGATCGGAGCCAAGCTTGCGGCCGAGTTTGGCGACAAATACCTTCGTCGGCCCGAAGGCGACTGGTTGCAGTTGTTCAAGCAATCGTCGTCAGGCGCGATGATGGATTTGATCCGTGCCGACCTCGCATTGCTCGGCATTCATCACGATAAATTCGCCTCCGAGGCGGCGCTGCAGCAGTCCGGTGCAATTGAAACAGCGGTCGGGCGCCTGCGTGACATGGGACTGGTCTATGAGGGCACTCTGGAGCCCCCGAAGGGGGAATTGCCCGACGATTGGGAGCCGGTTGAGCTGACGCTATTCCGGTCTACCAATTATGGCGACGACGTTGACCGCCCGATCATGAAGTCTGACGGCAGCTGGACCTATTTCGGCGCCGATCTCGCCTATCATTTCCAGAAGTCGGAGACTGCCGATCAGCTGATCGATATCTGGGGTGCCGACCACGCCGGAACCGTCAAGCGGCAGCAGGCTGCCGTCGAGGCGCTGACTGCCGGGCGGGTGCCGCTCGACGTCAAGATCGTGCAGATGGTCCGGTTGTTCCGGGCCGGAGAGCCGGTGAAAATGTCGAAGCGTTCGGGCAATTTCGTCACGCTGGCCGACGTGGTGGAGGAAGTCGGCAAGGACGTCGTCCGGTTCATCATGCTGACCAAACGCGCCGATTCCCAGCTGGATTTCGACTTCGCCAAAGTCGTCGAGCAGTCGAAGGATAATCCGATCTTCTACGTCCAATACGCCCATGCCCGGGTCCATTCGCTTGGTCGGCGAATGATTGCGGCTGGCATCGCTGAGGTTGCACCGAATTTTGACCGACTTGATGCCGAGGAGCTGGGGCTGGTGAAATTTGCCGCGCAGTGGCCGCGTATTGTTGAGCAGGCAGCCGTCAGCCACGAACCGCATCGGGTGGCATTTTACCTCGGCGATCTGGCTGCCGCATTCCACGGGCTGTGGAACCGGGGCAATGACGACCCGTCGCGGCGGATTTTGATTGCCGAAGATGCGGAATTGACCGCTTCGCGGCTGGCGTTGGCGCGTGCGGTCGGGCAAGTTATCCGCAACGGGCTGTCGGTCATGGGAGTGACGCCCGTCGAGGAGATGCACTGAGTGGCGCGGCGCGGGTTTGATGGCGACGATGATGAGGTTGCGCCTTGGCTGTCCGCAGCCGAGGTCGAGCCGGAGGCGCGCCACACCCATGTCACCAAAAGTCGGCTGATCTGGTGGATCGGGGTCCTGGTCGTGCTGCTCCTGCTTGCGGTCGCGTTGATTTACGCGAGCGTCGCAAGGCCTGATGATGACGGTGAATTCGCCGGGCCAGGCGGGTTGCCCGGGCTGATTTCGGCGCCGGATACGCCGTACCGAGTGCGGCCAAAAGTGGCGGGCGGGATGGACGTCGAGGGGGTCGGACAAACGGTCTATGAGGCCGCCGACGGTGTTGACCCCGGCGGTGATCTTGATCTGGGCGCGCTCCCGGAGGAGCCGATGGAGCGCCCTGTCGCGGTTGCGCCTGTTGTTGCCACAGCCAACCTGCCGGGTCGGCCCGATGTTGAAGCCGGGGACGCCGCGATTGTTCGCCCACCGGTCGCGGCTCCCAAAGTTGCGGCGGGGATCCCGGCGTCAAAATCAGTCGCCACTGCACCCGCTGCAAAAGCTGTTGCGGCGGTACCCAACAAGACCCCAGCGGCCCGGGCCACATCGGCTCGGCTCGCCGGGCTCGACAAGCAGATTGCGGCGGCGACGAAGCCCATGGCGAGCGTGTCTGCGCCAGTTGCATCGCCGATCGGCGGCACTGTCTTGCAACTCGGGGCATTTTCGAGCGAGGCCAAAGCCAAGGCAGCCTGGAAGAATTTCACCGGGCGCTATGGTTATTTGACGGGTCTGGAGCAGGCGATCTCTCCGCTCGAACGCGACGGGAAGACCTTGTACCGGCTCCGCGCGACCGGCGCGGTCTCTGCCGGTCAGGCATCTGACCTCTGCGCCCGATTGAAGGTAGCCGGTGAGCAATGTTCGGTGACGGAGTGATGCGATGACACCGCTGTTTCTGGGCCTTGAGGGGCTGAGCCTGACCGCCAATGAGCGCGCGCTCTTCGGTGCATCCGATCCTGCCGGGTATATATTGTTCAAGCGCAACGTCGAGACGCCCGACCAGGTGAAGGCGCTGACCGACTCGTTGCGTGATCTGTCGGGTCGCAACGACGTGCCGATCCTGATTGATCAGGAGGGTGGCCGCGTGGCGCGGCTACGGCCGCCGCACTGGCCGGAGTTCCCGAGCGGATCGGCATTCGGGAGGCTCTACGCGATTGCGCCGTTGTCGGCGTTGGAAGCGGCGCGGCTGAACGGGCTGGCGCTGGCGATGTTGCTGCGCGACCTTGGCATCAATGTTGACTGTTTGCCGCTACTTGATGTGCCGCAACCGGGCGCGCACGACATTATCGGCGACCGCGCCTATGCCAATGATCCAATGTGGGTGGCAGCGCTTGGCGATGCGACGCTCAACGGGCTTCGCGCCGGTGGCTGTGTCGGTGTGGTGAAGCATATTCCGGGGCACGGGCGGGCCGGAGCGGACAGCCATTTGGAATTGCCGGTGGTGACGGCATCGCGGGAGGAGCTGGAGATCGACTTCCAGCCGTTCCGCAAGTTGAAGGATGCGCCGATGGCGATGACCGCCCACGTCGTTTACACAGCGCTCGATCCCAAACGCTGCGCGACCTTGTCCGAGACGGTGATCTCCGAGGTAATCCGGGGCTATATCGG
>JAYVLC010000096.1:0-6073 GCA_043759675.1 Sphingosinicellaceae bacterium | reverse complement strand
AGCGTCCCGCGCTCCAGGATCGCGACTGGCGTTTCCGGCGACAGGCCGTCAGCCATCAATTTGTCGGCAATCGCGCCGGCCGTGGCGACGCCCATATAGACCACCAGTGTCCGGTCAGGTCCGGCCAGCCCGGTCCAATCCTGTTCGGTCAGGCCCTTGCACTGCCCCGCCACAAAGCTGACGGTCGAGGACAGGCCCCGGTGGGTGAGCGGCAGCATCGCGCCCGCCGCGCAGCCAAGCGCTGCCGACACGCCGGGGATGACCTCAACGCGCAGACCGGCGGCGCGCACGGCTTCGACTTCCTCTCCACCCCGCCCGAACACGAACGGGTCGCCACCTTTCAGGCGCACAACCGTCGCGCCGGTCTGCACATGGGCAACGACCAGCGCGTTGATCGCATCCTGCGGCAAGGTGTGATGATTGCGTTTCTTGGCGACCGAAATGCGGAGCGCTGACGCCGGGGCGAGATCGAGCACGCGCGGATCAACCAGCCCATCGTGCACCAGCACATCGGCGAGCCCAAGCGCCTTGACGGCCTTTACGGTCAGCAGTTCCGGATCGCCGGGGCCTGCGCCGACAAGGATGGCGCGTCCTGCGCCGCCTGGATCGAGATTGGTTGCCATACAAACACCTTCCGAGGTGTTTGATGTGGGCCTGCCCGGCGACAAGTCCAAACAACGAATTCTTGGACGACGGCTAGTTTGGCTTGCGCGACACGTCAGGAGAGGAGGATTTCAGCATCCTGAACTGCCGCGAGGAAGGCGATCATCCCACCAGCCTCGACCCCTTCAGCCAGCGCCAACGCCGATAATCCGCACAAATGCAGACCCGACTGGCAGGCCATGATATCGATCCCAAGATCATTGGCGCTAGCCAGCAACGCGGCAATCGGGGGGATTCCTGCCGCCGCCAGTGGAACATCCCCCTGCCAATGCCGACCCGGCGCGAGCGCGGCGACGCTTTCGCCGTGGAAGAATAACGCCACCGGCCGGTCAAGCGCGGCGGCCGAACAGGCGAGCGTCAGCCCGGCATGCAGGCGGGCATGATCCGCCGCCGAGAATATGATGGCTAGGCCGCGCCGCACGCCGGACATGCCGGATCCTTTGGCAGGCTAAGGGTGCGCATCCGCATCGATCGGGCATCGAACAACAACAAACGCCCATCCAGTCCTTCGCCAAAGGGCACGATGCTGCGGATGACCTCAATCGCCTGCATCGCCCCCATCACCCCGGTCAGAGCGCCAAGGACACCCTGATCGGCACAGGTCTCGCCAGCGTGATCGGCGGGCGTCCCCACAAGGCAGCGATAGCAAGGCTTGTCAGCCTCCCACCCACGATGCACCGAAATCTGGCCTTCAAACGGTCCGACGGCAGCGGCAACTAGGGGAATCCGGAGCATCAGTGCCGCATCGGCAACCGCCAGCCGGGTCGCAAAACTGTCCGAACCATCGGCGACCACATCATGACCGGCGAGCAGCGCAGCGGCATTGGAACCGGTCAGGCGCTCCGCCACACCGACCACAGCAACGTCGGGCGTCAGCCGCGCCACGGCATCGGTCGCCGACTCGACTTTGGCCCGCCCGATATCGGCGTTTCCATGCAGCACCTGCCGCTGGAGATTGGACAGCGCGACACGGTCATCATCGATGACGGTGATCGTCCCGACCCCCGCTGCCGCCAGATATAATATGCACGGGCTGCCGATGCCGCCCGCCCCAATCACTGCCACCTTCGCAGCCAGCAACCGCCGCTGACCCGCCCCGCCAATCTCCTTCAGGATGATGTGGCGCGCATAGCGTTCAAGCTGACTGTCAGAGAGGCTCACCGCCCCGTCGAGCCAAACCCGCCACTGCCGCGCGCGGTTTCGTCCAGATCGGCGACTTCGACGAACCCTGCGCGCTGAACGGCGGCGGGGACGAGCTGGGCGATGCGGTCGCCGCGCGTGATCGGGAAGGGTTCGCTGCCCAGATTGGCGAGAATGACCTTCACTTCGCCGCGATAGTCTGAATCGATGGTCCCCGGCGTGTTGAGGCAGGTGACGCCGTGTTTCAGCGCCAGCCCTGAACGCGGACGGACCTGGATTTCAAATCCCGCCGGTATGGCCACCGCAAAGCCGGTGGCGACCGCATACCGCTCGCCCGGCGCAATCGTCAGACTCTCGGCTGCAACCACATCCATGCCCGCCGCCCCATCACTGGCATAGGCCGGCAGCGGTAGGTCAGTGCCATTGGGCAAGCGGCGGAGCCGGATGGTGATTGCAGACATGACTGGGGCTTTTAGCGAGGGACAGGGGGGGAGGTAAGGTTTATGTTTGTGTATGTCGCGAAGGTAAGAGGTGAATGATGTGTGAGGATCGTGTGACCTTTGAGATTGAACCGGCTCGCAGGTTCGAGGCTCGCGCGCTCGATATTGCCCGTGCCTTGGATCGCGGTGAGGCCGTGTTGCCCCAAGCGCATCTGTCCTTCCCCGATATGGAAGCGCTGCTGAGGGTGTTGAGTCCCAAGCGCTTCGCCCTGCTCCGCACCTTGCGCCAAACCGGCCCCAGCTCGATCCGCGCGCTCGCGGCAACGGCGGCGCGCGATTACAAGGCCGTGCATAATGATGTGTCGGCGCTGATTGAGAACGGCCTGATTGAGCGACAAGCGGTAGACCGGGTGGCTGTGCTGTGGGACAGCGTGAGTGCGGAGTTTCAGCTGGCGGCGTGAGGAACCGCGAATTGGTTTCGTGACCCCGGATTCCCGTAGTTGCTAGCCAGCGTTGAACATCTTCAGATCGACCCTCACCTTCTTCAGCCTTGCGCGGTGATGATGGGATGAAACTACCCCGACGAACAGCCTTCCTGTGAGTGCCCAATCCTTTAGGCCTTGGTCGTAAGTGGTTGCTCCATGCCAGTCAGTGCCCGGAACGATAACATATGGTAGCGGATTGCCTCCGAGGCGCTCAGTATTGGGGACAACGGCCGCTCGCTCAGGACGCTGCATCCAACGGTGAAAAATCGTTTTGTATTGGAATAAGCAGAAATTAGTCAGGGTCGTTGGCATCGCACCACGGTTGGATACTGTGATATGCAGATACCGATTTTCATCGGAGATCCCGCCACGGGTCTGCGCTACAGGTATCATAAGCAGCGAGAGCCGAGGCCCCGACTCGAACCAGCGGCGTATCTCTAGGGCTAGAGCGCCTGTAGATATTATTGCCGCGTAGATGGCCAGTGCCGTAATCGTTGCGTCCATTTCGCCTCCAATTTCGATCACTTCGCTAGGTCGCGGCGCTGCCTGCAATAACCCCAAAATCTCAAACCCCTCACCCCATCTTGTGCGAAACGATCCCGGCCAGCACGGTCCTGAGCGACCGTTCCGCGTGCCACAAATCAAACGCCTGCTGCATCCGGAGCCACAGCCCCGGACCATTTCCGCACCATGTGCCGAGCCGCGCCGCCATTTCAGGCGTTACAGGCGAGGTTTCAGCAAGAATTTTGTAAAGAGTCTGGCGCGATACGCCCAATTGGCGCGCGGCCTCGGCAACGGGCAGGCGAAGCGCGGGCAGGACATCTTCCTTGAGCAACGCACCGGGATGGGTGGGGCACCGATTTTCGCGCACGGACATCTGCACATTCATGTCGGCTTCGTCCTTTCCCTAATGATATTGTTCGAGATCAACATCCGCGCCCAACTCTCAACGCCGTCTGTCGAGATGATGCGGATCACGGTATCAGGCAAGGGCATCGGCGATCCTGCGGGCAAGTTTCGTGGCGACCTGATCCTTGGGCATCACGTCCCAATCCTCTATGCCGTCGGCGGTAACGAGGTGGACATGGTTATACGCCCCGCCCATCACATCCCCAGACACATCATTGGCAACGATCCAGTCGGCTTTTTTGCGGGTCCGTTTACGGGCGGCGTTGGCGAGAAGATGTTCGGTCTCGGCGGCAAAGCCGATGACCAGTCGGGGGCGCTGCGCGTGGACACATAACCCAGCGAGGATGTCAGGGTTTTCGGTCAGGGCGAGCGTCGGCGGGGCACTAGCCTTCTTTATTTTGCCCCCTGCCGCCTCGGTCCGCCAATCCGCGACCGCAGCAACCATCACCGCAATATCGGCAGGCAGGGCGGCATCCACCGCCGCTGCCATGTCTCGCCCGGTTTCAACATCGACGCGGCGCACCCGTGGCGGGGTCGGCAGCATCACTGGCCCAGCGATCAACGTGACGTCGGCCCCGAGCTTTGCCAGCGCGTCCGCAATCGCAAATCCCTGCCGCCCCGATGACCGGTTGGCGAGATAGCGGACCGGGTCGATCGGCTCGTGGGTCGGCCCTGCGGTCACCAGCGCGCGCTTGCCCGCCAGCGGTTTGTCCGCAGGGCCGAGCAGGTCGGTGATGGCAGCGGCAATCCGCGCGATATCCGGCAAACGCCCGGGGCCAAACTCCCCACAGGCCATTTCGCCGTCATCTGGATCAAGCACGATAACGCCGTCAGCGCGGAGTTGGGCGACGTTGCGGCGGGTCGCGACATGCAGCCACATCCGGACGTTCATGGCTGGAACCGCGAGGACGGGCTTGTCGGTGGCGAGCAGCACCGTGGAGGCAAGGTCAGACGCTGCGCCCGTTGCCATCCGGGACAGGAGATTGGCGGTGGCGGGGCAAACGACGACCAGATCGGCCTGTCGCGACAGCTGGATATGGCCCATCTCGGCCTCGTCCTTCAGGCTGAACAAATCTTCGTACACCGCTGATTCGGTCAGGGCTGACAGACTGAGCGGCGTGACGAACTTCGCACCGCCCTCGGTCAGAACGCAGCGGACGCTGGCCCCCGCCCGGCGTAACTCCCGCACCAGTTCGAGCGACTTGTAGGCAGCGATGCCGCCGCCAACGATCAGCAGGATGGATTTGCCGCCAAGCATGATGGGCTCAATATAGGACCGCGGCGAGAGCGAGTCCAAGCGCCAGACCAATTGCCAGCGTCCCGACCATGACGCCCCAGCGCCCAGCCGCCCCGACGGTCGGATCTGGCAGCTCTGGCAGGGGCGCCTGCAGCGGCGCTGCTCCCGCCAGCGGCACCAATGTCATGACCCGGCGGATGAAGTCGGGCAGGTCGCCAATCATCCGGGCGCTCCGAATCAGCGAATCGGCGAGTCGTGCCTCGGGGCCCATTTCGGAGAGCATCCAGTTTTCGACGAAGGGCGTCGCAATGTCCCACATGTTGACGTCGGGATCGAGCGCCGCGGCCACGCCTTCGACCATGACCATGGTTTTCTGCAGCAACAGCAAATGCGGCTGGGTTGCCATATCGAAGGCCCGGGTGATCGAAAATAGCCCGTCGAGCATGCTGCCAATCGAGATGTCTTTGACCGGAGCGCCGCGAATCGGTTCGCCCACCGCCCGAAGCGCTGTGGCAAATTCGCCGACATTGTGGTGCGCCGGCACATAGCCCGCCTCGAAATGTATCTCGGCCACGCGCTTGTAATTGCCGGTCAGCAGGCCGTGGATGATTTCCGCCAGATACACCCGGGATCGGCGATCAAGGCGGCCCATGATCCCGAAATCGATGACCGCGATCCGGCCATCGGCACAGGCAAACAAATTGCCCTGATGCAGATCGGCGTGGAAAAACCCGTCGCCAATCGCCTGCTGCAGGAAGGCGCTGACGAGGGTGGACGCGAGCTTCTTGCGGTCCGCGCCAATGGCTGACAGCCCGGCGGCGTCGGTCAGCCGCACGCCATCGATCCATTGCAGCGTCATGACCCGGCGTGTGGTGCGGTCCCAGTCGATGACCGGAACGATGAAATCGCTCTGGCTGGCCATCGCCTCGGCGAGTTCGCTCGCCGCCCCGGCTTCGAGGCGCAGGTTCAGCTCAGCCTCACTCCAGCGGCGAAAATTGGCGAGGATAGCGCGGGGGCGGAGGCGCGCCGCTTCGCCGCCCAGACGCTCGATCCGCACCGCAGCCCAGTCATAGGTCTCCAGCGCCGACGCAAATGTCGCCTCGATGTCCGGACGCAAAACCTTGATCGCGACATCGCGGCCATCGCTGGTCACCGCACGGTGGACCTGGGCAATCGATGCCGCGCCGACAGCGACGGGA
>JAYVLC010000095.1:0-4256 GCA_043759675.1 Sphingosinicellaceae bacterium | reverse complement strand
GTGTGGATGCGCGCGTCGAGAATATTGGCCCCGGCAAGGCTGATGGCCCCGGCGATGCGGTAGAATAGTCCCGGATGGTCGGCGGCGTAGATCGAGACGAGGGTGGTCCCACTCGATCGGTCCGCAGTGGTCTCGACCGACAGGGGCGCGTCCCCGGCAGCGTCGATCAGCGCCGCATTCACCGCCAGCGCCTCAGGCGGTTCGGCGATCCAATAGGCCTCGAAGAAGCGTTTGGCGAAGCGCTCGAACCGTTTGGCGGGCCAGCCGAGTGTCGCCGCCAATGCCGCCTGCTTCGCCGCGATCCGCTCGGTCCGCCCGCTCTGCTTGTGCCCGAGCCGCAGCACCTCTTCGGCCGATTCATACAGGTCGCGCAGCAGTTGGGCCTTCCACGCCGTCCAGATGCCAGGGCCGACGGCGCGAATATCGACGACGGTCAGCACCAGCAGGAGCCGCAGGCGTTCCGGGCTCGCCACCGCCTCGACGAAATCGAGGACGGTCTTGAAGTCCGCAAGGTCGCGCTTGAACGCGGTGTTCGACATCATCAGGTGAACCCGGACCAACCAGGCGACAGTTTCGGTCTCGGCAGGTGTCAACCCGAAACGCGGGCACAGCTCGAACGCGATGTCTGCCCCCAGCTCGCTGTGATCGCCGCCACGACCCTTGGCGATGTCGTGCAGCAGCACCGCGACATACAGCACCCGGCGCGACACCAGCTGATGGATCACCGCCGATGACAGCGGGTGATCGGCTTTCAGCTCGCCTTTTTCGATCCGGGCCAGCAGGCCGATGGCGCGGATGGTGTGCTCATCGACGGTATAGTGATGATACATGTCATACTGCATCTGCGCGACGACGCGTCCGAAATCGGGCACGAAGCGGCCAAACACCCCGGCATCATTCATCCAGCGCAACGCCGTCTCCGGTCGATGTTTTGATGTCAGGACGTCGAGAAACAACGCATTGGCCCGCGGATCGCGCCGGATCGCCTCGGTCACCAGCGCCGCATCCCGGCCGGCTTGCCGCATCGCCAGCGGATGAATCTCGAGCCCATTGGAATCAGCGAGATGGAACATCTCAAGCAATCGCACCGGGTCGGCGTGGAAGAAATCGTCCGATGGCACCCCGATCCGGCCACGTGTCAGGGTAAACCCGTGCAGCTTTGACGGACGGCGTTTCAGGGCGGGGAGCCAACTTGAGCGCCCGAACTGCTCGTCAAGGTGCGCAAGGAACAGGCCGGTCAGATCACCGACCTGCTTGGCGGTCAGAAAATAGTGCCGCATGAACCGCTCGACCGCCGACATGCCGTTACGGTCGGAATAGCGCAGCCGCGCCGCCAGCTCTCGCTGGACATCAAACGTCAGCCGCTCATCCGCCCGGCCGACGAGGTCATGCAAATTGACCCGAACCCCCCAAAGGAAGCTCTCGGCACGCTGGAATTGGCGGAGCTCGGCTGGCGTCAGCAGGCCCTTGGCAACCAGCTCGGCAACGCTCTCGACCTGATAGGCATATTTCCCGATCCAGAACAACGTGTGCAGGTCGCGCAGACCGCCCTTCCCCTCCTTGAGGTTGGGCTCGACGACATAGCGGCTGTCGCCCATCCGTTTGTGCCGCGCCTCGCGCTCGGCGAGCTTGTCGGTGACAAACGCTTTGGCGTTGCCGCTAACGACTTCCTTGCGAAAGCGGGCTCCAGCCTCGGCATAAAGCGCCTGGTCTCCCCAGACATAGCGCGATTCGAGCAGCGCGGTCCGGATGGTCAGGTCGGATTTTGCCATGTGGATCATCTCATCGAGGGAGCGGCTTGATTGGCCGACCTTCAGGCCGAGGTCCCAGAGCATATACAGCATCGTCTCGATGACTTGTTCAGCCCAAGGCGTCTGCTTCCATGGCGTCAGGAAGGCGATGTCGATATCCGAGAACGGTGCCATCTCGCCGCGCCCATAGCCGCCGACGGCCATCAGCGTCAGCCGCTCCGCTGCGGTCGGGTTGGTGACCGGATAAAGGATGTTGGCCGCGAAATCATAGATCAGCCGCAGCAGCTGATCGGTCAGAAATGCGTACCCGACGGCATATTGGACACCGCGATTCGGCGCTTCGGCGAGGCGCCGCTTCAACTCGGCCCGGCCGGCCTTTAACGCATCACCAAGGACGACGACCGCTGCGGCCCGGCATTTGGGCCGGTCGGTGCTGGTGTCGGCCACAGCACGCAAAGCGTCTGCCAGCGCGCGCCGGTCGATAATCGCGCGCCGGTTGGTGATCTGGTCGAAGCGTTGGGACATCTCGCATCAATACGGCCTCAATCCCGTGCCGTCACGCCCGTGGATTGGCGGGCCGACAGCAGGCAGCTATGAAGGGCCAATGGCTGAGGCTGACCTCCAGATTGTTGCCCAGACCGGCGTTGCCGCCCTGCGCGCTGGCGATGCCGCCACAGCGCGTCGGGCGTTCGAACAGGTGGTGGCTGCCGGACGCGCGACACCGGCGCTGTGGCTTATGCTGGCGCGCGCCTGTGACGCCTCTGGTGATGCCGGGGCGGCCCATATCGCCGTTGATCGGCTGATGGAGGGCGATCCCGGCAACCTCCATGCCATGATTGCCAAGGGCGACCTGCTTGGCCGCGCTGGCGATGACCGGGCGGCAGTGTCCTGGTATCAGATGGCGCTCGGCCGGGCTGACCGATTGGCGGCCACCCCGGCTGACCTGATCGAGCCGCTGCGGCGCGCAGCGGCCGCGCGCGATGCCGCAGCTCGGCGGTTTCAGGAACATCTGCGCGGTCAGATCGGGGAGGTCGTCGATTTACCGCCCCGGTTTACCGAGGCGCTCAACATCATGTGCGGTGCCGCAGTACCGCAGCTCCAGCAGCCAACGAGCTTCTTTTACCCAGGCCTGCCCCAAACTGCTTTCTATGACCCGGCAGCGTTCGATTGGCTCCCCGCGCTGGCGGCGCAGGTCCCGGCGATGATCGGTGAGGTAGAGGCCGTGTTGGCCGACAATCGCGGTGTGACACCCTATGTCGAAGGCCCGGAGGACAATCGTCCGTCGCGCGGCCACAGCCTGCTCGGCGACCCGGACTGGAGCGCCTTCCACCTATGGCAGAACGGCCAGCCGGTCCCCGGCAATGCCGCGCGCTGCCCCGCAACAATGGCAGCACTTGAAGGCTTGCCGATCCCGCGCATCGGCGGGCGCTCCCCGATGGTGCTGTTCTCCATCCTGCGGGCGGGCACCCATATTCCGCCGCACCATGGGATGATCAACACCCGGTTGATCTGTCACATCCCGCTGGTCGTACCGCCGGATTGCCGATTGCGGGTTGGAAACAGCACGCGCACCGTGGAGCAGGGCAGGGCGCTGATCTTCGACGACAGTATCGAGCACGAAGCCTGGAATGACAGCGACCGCGACCGGGCGATCCTGCTCTTCGAAATCTGGCGACCCGAACTGAGCGAGGCCGAACGAACCGCGTTGACGACGATGTACGAGGCGATCGGCAGCTACCCCAGCGGGGACGATTAGACCTCGCCGAGTGTTTTCAGTTCGTACAGCAAATCCAGCGCGGCGCGCGGGGTCAATGTATCCGGGCTGATCGATGACAGACGCTCGCGCAATGGGTCAGCGGCCACAGGCAGCGGCGGGGCGGCGGCGAATAGCGGCAGGTCGTCAAGACCTGCTGCAATCCCGCCAGTTGCCGCCTTGCCAGCTTCCAGCCGCTTCAGGACCTCAGCCGCGCGGGCAAGGACCGGCGGCGGCAAGCCCGCAAGCCGGGCGACGGCAAGGCCGTAGCTGCGATCCGCAGCACCGGGGCCGAGTTCGTGGAGGAATACCAGCTCGCCCTTATATTCGCGCACCTTGACGGTTTGCAGCGAGAGGCTCGGCAGCCGAGCCGACAGGCGGGTCAGCTCGTGATAGTGGGTGGCGAACAGGCAGCGGCAGGCGAGCGTATCATGGACGGCCTCCAGAACCGCCCAAGCGATGGCGAGCCCATCATAGGTCGAGGTGCCGCGCCCGACCTCGTCGAGGATGACCAGTGACGATGCGGTGGCCTGCGACAGAATCGCAGCGGTTTCGACCATTTCGACCATGAAGGTCGACCGGCCCTGCGCCAGATTATCTGCGGCCCCGACCCGGCTGAACAATTTATCGACAACCCCGATATGCGCGGCGGCGGCAGGTACGAAACTGCCGGTCTGCGCCAGGATGGCGAGCAGAGCGTTCTGGCGCAGGAATGTGGATTTCCCGGCCATGTTGGGGCCGGTGACCAGCCA
>JAYVLC010000094.1:0-3654 GCA_043759675.1 Sphingosinicellaceae bacterium | reverse complement strand
ACGGCGCCGGTGCCGCAGTTCGGTGGCGAGCGCCGACACGCCATCCTCTAGCGCATCCGCCCCCCATCCGTCCAATCGCACCCGCGCCCGCGCGAAGGGGTCGTCGGGCGTGTCCGCCAGCCGCTCGCCAAGTGCCGCCACGGTGTCGCGCCGCGCAGCCGCCAACGCCTCACCATGTTCGGCCATTTGCCGCTCAAGCGCCGCGAGCCAGCCTGGATCGGCTGCACGATCATCGGCCAGCAGCCGGTTGCGCGCCCGCATCGCGGCATCATAGCGTGCCGCATGGCTGGCATGCCCCGGATGCAGCGCCAGCGTCAGCCGGTCGAGAAACCGCCGCCGCCCTGACGGTCCCTCGCTGAACAGGCGGTCCATGGCAGGCGTCAGCCACAGGATCGACAGCCACTCGCCAAGCGCCGCAATCGGGGCCGCCGCGCCATTGACCCGCACCTGCCGCCGCTCCCGCGCTGAGGCTGTGGTTCCCGTCCCGATCTCGACCGCCCCGCCGCTGTCGACGGTCGCCGCCACCGCCCAATGCCCCGGGCCACCGGTCCGGGCGACCTCAGCCAACGCCACACCGCGCAACCCCCGTCCCGGCGACAGCAGCGAAATCGCCTCCAGCAGGTTGGTCTTCCCCGCGCCATTTTCGCCGGTCACGACGACAGGGCCGGAGCCGACCGACACACCCTGATCGAGGTAGGAACGGAAGTCGCGAAGGGCGATGCGCCCGATATGGGCGGCCGCACTGTTGGCGGGGGGCATATCAGGCGCGGGGTTGATCATGGCTCGTTCTATCCAAACCCCGCAGTTGCGGCAAAGCTCAAACTGCTATACATGTATTTCACCGGAGGAGTCACCCGATGCTTGCAATTCGCTTGCCGCCAGAGACTGAAGCGCGCCTCACGGACCTTGCCGCCAAGACCGGGCGCACGAAAAGCTTTTACGCCCGCGCTGCCATCGAGGAATATATCGAGGACCTCGAGGACTATTTTCTGGCTGAACATCGGCTCAAGGATTTCAAGCCGGGAGATGGTATCCCCCTAGAACAGGTCCGGAAGAATCTTGGCCTGGACGATTGAGTTCGAGCGCGAGGCCGAGCGCGAATTGAAGCGTCTCGGTACCGTCGCCGCCGAGCGAATCCTCACAACATTGCAAACGCGCATCGCCGCGCGTGACGACCCGCACGAACTCGGGACTGCGTTGGTCGGCCGATGGTCAGGCCTCTGGCGCTACCGCATCGGTGACTATCGCGTAGTCGCCCGAATAGAAGGTCAGCGACTGGTCATTATTGTGGTCCGCGTGGCGCACCGGCGGGAGGCCTATAGATAACCCTGAATTGATCAGTCGCGAGTTCGGATAGAATCAGCCTTTCCGAACTCAAACCCGCATCGGCATCAGCACGTACAGCGCGGGCGAATTGCCGTCTTCGCGGATCAGGGTTGGGGCGGCGGCGTCGGCCAGATGGACTTCGACTTGGTCCGATTCGACCTCGTTCAGGATATCGAGCAGATATTTGGAGTTGAAACCAACCTCAAACGCCGGACTCGAATAGTCAGCGGCGACGTCTTCGGCGGCTGTGCCATTTTCGGGAGAGGTGACGGACAGGGTCACCCGGTCCCTGTCGAGCGCCAGTTTGACCGCGCGGGTCTTTTCGCTGGCAATGGCGGCGACGCGGTCAACGCCTTCCTTGAAACACTTGGTGTCGATACGCAGCAGCCGGTCGTTGGCAGTTGGAATGACCCGGCTGTAATCCGGAAATGTGCCGTCGATCAGCTTGGAGGTCAGTACGGCATTGCCCAGCTCGAATCGAATTTTCGACGCGCTGAGCTGGATTTCGACGTCACCTTCGGCCTCGTCGAGCAGCTTGCGCACTTCGGCAACGCATTTGCGCGGGATGATGATGTCGGGCATTCCGGCGGCGCCATCGGGTGTTGCGATCTGGACCCGGGCGAGGCGGTGGCCGTCGGTTGCAACCGCCCGCATGCCGTGTTCCGAGACGTGCACGAAGATGCCGTTCAGATAATAGCGGGTTTCCTCAGTCGAGATCGCAAAGCGGGTCTTGTCGATCAGCTGTTTCAGGGTTTCGACCGGTAGCGCGAATTTGGTCGGCAGATCGCTTTCGGCGATCACCGGAAAATCATCGCGAGGCAGAGTCGCCAGCTTTGAGGTGTAGCGGCCTGCGGTCACCGTCATCCGGTTTTCAGCGACCGACAGTTCGACCTGGCTGCCTTCGGGCAGCTTGCGCGCGATATCGAACAATGTGTGTGCAGACACCGTGGTCGCGCCCGGCGTTGTCACCATCGCACCGGCCAGTTCAACGACTTGCAGGTCAAGGTCGGTGGCCATCAGTTTCAGCCCGTCGGCTGTCGCCTCGATCAGCACGTTCGACAGGATCGGAATGGTGTTGCGCCGCTCGACCACCGACTGCACATGGCCGAGGGACTTTAACAGCGTCGCGCGTTCGACAGTCGCCTTCATTCTTGCCCTCTTTGGATCATGCCCCGAATTGTCGCGCGACTATAGCGACGCCGCGCCTCACGCACAGCCTGAAAATGACGGCGTCAGCGCCGCGTCAGGCCGTGCTGACCCATCCGCCACAACAGCACGTCAATCCGGTCCTGTCCAAAGAAGGGTTCACCCTCGAAAACCATCAGCGGCACACCCCAATGGCCGCTGGCGGCCTGTGCCGCTTCATTGGCCGCAAGGGTGGCATCCAGCCGGTCGGTCTGGTCCTTTTCCAGCGCATCGAGAGTCGCCCAATCCAGCCCGACAGCAGCAGCAGCCCCGGCCAAATGTTCACCTTCGTGCCAGTTCGCCGTGCCCCCCCAGATCAGGCGCGCGACTGCGTCGGCAAAACCGAGGCCATCGCCCAGTTCGCAGGCCGCCTGCCCAAGCCGGGTCAGCCGTCCGATATAGGGCTGCTCGGCGGCAATCTGGCGGGTCGCAATGTTCTGGACAATCGGGTCAGGATTGGGCGGGCCGAACGCCAAGCCCTGCATCTGTGCCAGCCGGTAGCAATCGCGCCCGACATAGAACATCCAGCGCGGGTCGATCTTTTCGAAGAACCCAGCCTCCCGCACGGCCAATGGTCTGACCGGTCGGAAGTTCACCGTCACATCATAGGCGCGGCGAATTTCGATCAATCGGGGTGTCGCCAGATAGGAATAAGGCGAGCGAAACGACCAGAAAACATCGAACGCCAATGTCATGACATGACCCCTGCCAATAGATGGCGGGAACCATAGCTCTGACGAACGGCTTTGTCGAAGCTGGCTAAATCGCCACTTCGTAACGGGCCTCGGTTTTGGCCCGAACCTCGTCAGCGGTGACGCCCGGCGCCAGTTCGATCAGCCGGAACGCCGCCCCCTTGGCGGGGCGCGAAAACACGCAATATTCGCTGACGATCATGTCGACGACGCCTTTGCCGGTCAGTGGCAGGGTGCAGGCCGTCTTGAATTTTGCTTCGCCTGCCTTGGAGTTGTGCTCCATCAGCACGATGATGCGCTTGACGCCTGCGACTAAATCCATCGCCCCGCCCATGCCCTTCACCATCTTGCCCGGAATCATCCAGTTGGCGAGGTCGCCGTTCTCGGCCACTTCCATGGCGCCAAGGATCGACAGGTCGATATGCCCGCCACGGATCATGGCAAAGCTGTC
>JAYVLC010000093.1:0-8539 GCA_043759675.1 Sphingosinicellaceae bacterium | reverse complement strand
AAATCCAACCGCAAGTGGAAACCATGCTTTAGCAAAACGCTCTACCGCGAGCGCAACCTTGTCGAACGCTTCTTTAGCAAACTCAAACACTTCCGCCGTATTGCCACCCGCTATGACAAACTTGCCGAAAACTTCCTCGCCATGGTCAAGCTCGCATCAATACGCCTCTGGTTGCGCACTTATGAGTCTACGGCCTAGTGCTCGATCTTGGAGCGTTCAAGAACAGCGGCACTATCAACGCGACTGGTGCGGGCGTGAACGTGTTCAGCGGCAGCGGAGGCGTCATCAATAGCGGTACGATTACTGCGACCGGGACCGCGTTAACCATTTTCGGAGCAACCCTGAATAATAGCGGCACGATCAGATCGACTGGTGGAACGGGCTTCGTTGGAAGCGGCAGTTCCGGCGTGGTTGCCAACAACAGTGGTCGGATCGAGGGGCAGAACTACGGCGCTTCGATTCGCCTGGCGCTAAACAATACTGGCACGATCATTGGGGGCACCGGGGGCGTACTTCTGCAAACCTTTGGCTCAGTTTACAACAAGGCGGGTGGTACGATCTCGGGCGGTGCCTATTCGATCGACGGTCGGTCAGCGTCCTTCAATTCCTATGTCTACAATGCAGGCACCCTTAGCGGAAATGTCGCGCTGACGGGGTTCACGCTGACGAGTCCGAACATCTTCGTCGCGCTACCGGGCGGCATCCTCGACGGAAATCTATCGCTCAATAGCAGCATTCTTGTGACGGACCTCGTCGGAAGCGGCTCGGGGCGCTTCGCCGGCATATCCGGTACGGTCAGCGCGGCCAACTCCCAACTCCGTTACCGCGTATCGTCCGATATCGCCGCCACTATGGCCGCGCCGCCCACAGGCTTCATCTCTACGGGATACGAACTGTCGAAGGGCGCGACGCTGACGCTGACAGGTTCGTCAACACAATCGCGGCAGCTTGAGGTCGCCGGGCAGGGCAATGTCGATCTGAACGCGGCTATCTCGGTTACGACAACCCCCGCCATTCTAGCCACGTCCGCGACCGTAATCCCCGGCATCACCAGCGCTCCCAATGCGCTGTCGATCACCAGCCTAGGCCCGATTACGCTCACGCGCGCCAACGACAGCTACCCGTACGCTGCGGTCGTCTTGGGGTCGGCGGACAATTTCACCAATCTGGGCACGATCACGGTCACCGACCGCACCGCCTATCCGGGCACATCTGCGATCGGCGGCGGGGCAACCGTCACCAATAACGGTGTCATCCGGCTTGACGGTGCGACGGGCGTGGCCAATGCGACCTCCGTCATCAATCTTGGAACGATCAGCCAAATTGCGGGCGGTGCGGCATCGCAGGGCGTCATCGTTGGCAAAAGTCTCGAAAATCGCGGAACTATCTCGGTCGGCGGCATCGCCGTGAGGAGCGATCAGTATTTTTATGGTGCTCAAACCATGGTCAACGGTGGCACCATCGCGAGCTCTGGTAACGTTGCCATTCTTGGCAACAACAGGTTCGCGTTGACCAATTTGACGGGCGGCACGATTTCGGGTGGCGGGACATTACCGGCCATTCGCGCCTCGGGCGGCATGTTCACGAACTCGGGCAGCGCCGCCGGCGATGTCGATCTGGGCTATTCCGACTATGGCCGATCGTTCAGTACCGCGACTTACGTCGCCGCAGGCGGCACGATTGCCGGTTCCTTGAAGTTCGGATCAGGCGACGATCTGTTGCTTCAGACAGGAGAGACGCTCGGAATATCGGGAACGGTGGACGGCGGAGCGGGACGAAACATCTACGGTCGCGTCGTGACCGCGAGCGGGACGCGCTCGCTCGATGAGACGGCAGGGGTTACCTTTCAGGATCGGCTGATTCAGGTGTCCGGCGCGGACACGCTGGCGATCTTGACCTCGACGTCGACCTACACCGGCACGGTCTATCTTATCGGCGACGGCGCCATCGACAACCGTGCTACAGTGACCGGAACGGTGTCGGCCGGACTTCCCTACGCTGCCACCGGCCTGTTCGGATCGACCACGACACTGGCGAAATTCCTCAACACCGGCACGATCACGGGCCAGTTGGGCGGCTCGATCGGAAACGTCACGAACAATGGCACTGTCGAATCGCGGAGCGCCTATGTCTCCGCAGTCTCGATCTACAATCAAGGCGCGCTGGCTTTCGCAAACAGCGGGCGGATCGCCCGGCCCGTTCCAACGGATCCGCCGCCATACGATTACTATTACTACGACTATGGCTATTACCAACCGGCTTCCGCTGTCAGCCTGTCTGGGACGAATACCGTTTCTGTTTCGAACGCCGGCAGCGTCGTTGGCGGGCTGAATGTCGGCGCAAGCTTTATTTCCACCGAGACGTCGAACAATGTGGCGATTTCGAACAGCGGATCGATTGCGTCGAGCGGAGCAATGATCGCCGCGAACATCGGTGTGTCGGGTTATGACGGGGGCGGGACCTTATCGGTCGTCAACAGCGGATCGATCGTGAACGCGGGTGGAGCGACATTTTATCCCGGTTATCGCAGCGCCTATGGACTTCTGTTGTCGCTGCAAGGAAATTCTGACCTGCCCCTGACGTTCACGATCGCCAACAGGGGCACGATTTCGGCCGACGCCACGGCCACGTCGGCGACCGAGCAAGCCTATGCCTACGGCCTCTATATCTACGGCGCGAATGCCTCGGGCGCGATCTCCAACAGCGGTGAAATTCGTGCCACCGGTCAATATGCGACAGGCATTTTCTACGACGGCATCGCGCTCCAGCTCGACAACAGCGGGACGATCGTCGGATCGGACGTTGTCGCGAGCGATGGCAGCATCAGCGGCGGCGGTATTGCGAGTTACGGTGACACGGACGACGTCGTCCGCAACAGCGGAACTGTGACCGGCGCAATCTTGTTGGGCGTCGGGAACGATAGGCTTGTCAATAGTGGCAGGATCGCCAGCACTAGCTCCGGCCCTGCGATTCTTGCTTATGGCACGACGTCGTTGGACAACTCCGGCACGATCACCGGCGGCACGGGAGCTGTTGCGGTTCAGTTTGGTGCATCGGACGACACGGTGACGTTGCGCACTGGCTCCAGCGTGACCGGCGCGATTGTTGGCGGCGGGGGCACTGATGCTGCGGTGCTGGCGGGCACATCGAACGCGGCGACCACCACGCAGACGCTGGCGCGCTTCACCGGCTTCGACAGCCTGACCGTGTCGAGCGGCTACTGGACGGCGGCTGCAACCGCTAGCGCGTTCAACCGCGCGACCATCGCCTCGGGCGCGTCGTTCGAGGTCGCCAACGGCGCGACCGGCTTTGCAGGCCTCGTGGTACCCAGCATCACCGACAATGGCACGCTGGTCGTGCGCAGTTCGTCGGCCCCGGCGAGCTCGACCTTTGGCGCGACGACGGTGACCGGGACAGGCGGGGTGCTGTTCACGGGCGCGGGCACTGTGACCCTCGACGGTGTCAACAGCCTGACCAACACCGGCACCAACACGGTTGCCGGTGGCACGACGCTGCTGCTGACCGGCACGCAGGGCGGGACCTTCGCCACCGCGTCCGATGGCACCTTCCAGATCGGCAACGGCGGCACGAGCGGGACGTTCACCGGTTCGCTCGCCAACAACGGTACGCTGCTGCTTCACCGCTCGGACGATTATGTGCTCAATGGCGCGATCACCGGCGCGGGCACGCTGACTAAGCAGGGCGCGGGCAAGGTCACCTTCGGGACGGGCTTTGCGTTCACTGGCACGACCAACATCGTCGCCGGCTCGATCAAGCTGTCGACACCGGTCGCAGCGACGACCGAGCTCGATGTGCGCGGGTCGGGTCAACTCGAGCTGTCGGGGACCACGCAGGTGGTCGCGGAACTCGCCGGCAACAGCACGACGGCGAGCGTTAACATCGCGGGCGGCTCGCTGACCGTGAACCAGTCGACCTCGACGAGCTTTGCCGGCAATCTGACCGGCGCAGGCAGCCTGGTGAAAACGGGCAGCGGGCGGCTCAACCTGACCGGCATCGACACCTATACGGGGCCGACCTCGGTCAATGGCGGCACACTGTCGATCAACGGCAGCATCGTGTCGCCGACGACGGTCAATACGGGCGGCACGCTCGGCGGCACCGGCACCACAGGCAGTGTGATGATCGGCGCGGGCGGCGCCTTCGCACCGGGCAACTCGGTCGGCACGATCAATGTCGCCGGCACGGTCGGCTTCGCGGCAGGCTCGACCTTCGCGGTCGAGGCCAATGCGATAGCTGCCGACCGCATCGTCGCGACAGGCGCTGGGACGATCTCGGGCGGCACCGTCGCGGTCACCCCGGACCTCAGCCTCGCGGCGTTCGGCAAGACTACGACCTACAACATCCTGACCGCCAGCGCTGTCACGGGCACGTTCACCAGCGTCACCTCGAGCAACGCCAGCCTGCTGCCGGTGCTCAGCTATACCGCGACTGGGGTGAACCTGACGCTTGCCAATGCAGCGCTGAGCTTTGGCGCCATCGCGGTGGGTGCCAACCAGCTTGCCGTTGCAAACGCCGTGCAGGCACGCGGCTTCGGCAATGCGGTGTTCAACGCCGTGCTGATCCAGCCCACGGCGCTTGCAGGTCAGGCCGCGTTCGACAATCTGTCCGGCGAGCTGTTCGCCAGCGTCCCGTCGATCCTGATGGACGAGGGCAAGCGGGTGCGCGGCGCGGTCATGGACCGGGCGGCGGTCCGCGGCGACGGTGCTGGCGTCTGGGCGGCGGGACTTGTCAACAACGCGCGCTCCGATGTGCAGGGGTCGGCCGCCTCGACCGACACCGACCGTAAGGGCGTGGTCTCCGGGCTCGACTACGGCCGCAGCGGCTGGCGGGTCGGCGTCGGTGCCGGTTATGTCAAGAGCGACATCGATATCGCCGCCCGGGCCAGCCATGCCGATGTCGAGACCAAGCTCGTCACCGCCTATGGCGGCATGAGCTATGGCAAGCTGAACCTGAACCTTGCCGCCACCTACAGCTGGCACGACATCGACACCCGCCGCGCCATCACGGTCGGCGCGGTCGCTGGTACTGCCACGTCAAGCTACAAGGCGAAGACGTTCCAGTTCACCGAGGAAGCGTCCTATGCGCTCATCGACACTGGGGCATTCCAAGCCTCCCCGTTCGTCGGCATCGGCCTCATCCGCAACCACAGCGATGCGGTGGCGGAAACCGGGACGGCGGCAGCACTCGGCGTTGCGGCGAGCTCCCGCAAGGTCGGGTTCGGCACCGGCGGCCTGCGCATGGGCGGCAACGCCCGGGTGTCGGACGGCGTCGCGCTGCTGCCGCACATGTCGCTGTCCTACACCCATGCTTGGGGCGAACTCACCGGCACCTCGCTCGCGGCGTTCGGCGGTACGGGCACCACGTTCCGTACCACCGGCGCCGTGCTCGGCCGCAACACCATGACCGCCGACGGCGGCCTCGACCTCGCGTTCGGCAACAACTTCCGCATCGGCGCAGGCGCCTACGCCTCCACCGATAAAAAGTGGGACGATTTTGGCGCAAAGGTCACCCTAGGGTTTAACTTCTAGCGGTTGGACGCATGAACGGCATCCGCCATGGGTGCGGGCCATAGGTCGCTTGCGACCGCGCCACGAATGAAATGCCGATGGTGCGAGCAGAAATATCGCCGGGGGTCGCCGGAAAAATAAAAACGCATGAAGAGCAGCCGAAATTAGGAGCTTTTGGAGCGGGCGAAGGGAATCGAACCCTCGTCGTAAGCTTGGGAAGCTTCTGCTCTGCCATTGAGCTACGCCCGCGCGATGTGGCAGATGCCATAGGCGCAGGCACGGGGTCAACGGGGGGCGTGGCGAATGAGCGACTATGATGTGCTGATTGTCGGCGCTGGCCACGCTGGCGCGCAGGCAGCGATCGCTTTGCGGCAGCAAGGATTCTGTGGGTCGGTCGCGATTGTGGGGGACGAGCCAGAGCTGCCCTATGAGCGGCCACCCCTGTCCAAGGATTATCTGGTCGGCGACAAGGCATTTGAGCGCATGCTGATCCGGCCTGCGATGTTTTGGGCCGAACGCGAAATCGTCATGCTGACCGGGGCCCGTGTCGCAACAGTCGATGCAAACGAACGCCGGGTCACGACCGAAGCCGGTGCAAGCATCGGCTATGGTTCGCTGATCTGGGCAGCGGGCGGTGCGCCGAGGCGGTTGGCGTGTCCGGGGCATGACCTGGCGGGCGTTCACGCCATCCGGACACGCGCCGATGTCGATGCGCTGGTTGCAGACCTCCCGGCTGTGTCGCGCATCGTGGTCGTCGGCGGCGGATATATCGGGCTGGAAGCGGCGGCATCCCTGTCAAAGCTGGGCAAGCACGTCACCGTCCTCGAGGCGCTCGACCGAGTGCTGGCGCGGGTGGCGGGCGAGCCACTGTCGCGCTTCTTTGAGGCCGAGCACCGGGCGCACGGGGTCGCGGTGCATCTGGGTGTGGGCGTGACCAGTCTGGAAGGGAAGGGCGGCAAGGTATCGGGGGTCCAGCTGGCGGATGGGACATTGCTCCCGGCGGATGTTGTCATTGTCGGCATCGGGATCATTGCCGCCGTCGAGCCGCTGCTCGCCGCCGGGGCAAAAGGCGGCAATGGCGTCGATGTCGACGATCACTGCCGGACCAGCCTGCCGGGGGTGTACGCAATTGGCGACTGCGCGGCGCACAACAATCGTTTTGCCGACGGCGGGCTGATCCGTCTGGAGTCGGTGCAGAACGCCAATGATCAGGCAACAACCGCAGCGCGGGCGATCTGCGGGCAGCCGCAGCCCTATGATTCGGTGCCCTGGTTCTGGTCGAACCAATATGATCTGCGGCTACAGACAGTCGGATTGTCGGGCGGGTTCGACCAGGCCGTGTTGCGTGGTGATATCGCGGCGCGGAGT
This sequence comes from Sphingosinicellaceae bacterium, assembly GCA_043759675.1. Classification (GTDB taxonomy): domain Bacteria; phylum Pseudomonadota; class Alphaproteobacteria; order Sphingomonadales; family Sphingomonadaceae; genus JADCGM01. Next base: position 1,643 of record JAYVLC010000093.1, on the reverse strand, counting down.
TTTTCGCTGATTTACCTCAAAGCCGGGCGGGTGATCGCGCTCGATTGCGTCAATGCCACGCGCGACTATGTGCAAGGCAAAGCACTGGTAACCGGCAGACTGGGGATTGATCCCGCCCGCCTTGCCGACGTTGATCAGCCGCTAAAGAGCTTGGTCACCTGATTGGGCGGCGTCGGAGCGGCTGGTCAGGTCGGGCCAGAACCGCGCAGCACCGGCGCTGCACACCAATTGTCCCAAGCGCGTCGACCAATAGTGGACGTTGCCGCTCGTCGAACTCCACTCGCTCAGTCTGACGGTGAATTTGTGGAGCGGATGGTCGCGGGTGAAACCGATGGCACCGTGGACCTGGTGGGCGATAGCGGCCCCAGCACCTGCGGCGAGATTGGCGCGCAGCTTGGCAGCGGCGATCTCAAACCCGGCCTCGCCGTGATCGAGCGCTTGTGCTGCGGCTTGCCCGGCTACATCAGCGGCTGCGGCTTCCGACGCAAAAACCGCCAGCGATTGCTGGACAGCCTGGAGCTTGGCGAGCGGCTTGCCGAACTGGATCCGGGTGTTGGCATGTTCGACCGACAACGCGAGCGCGGCGTCCAGCGCGCCGGCGATCTGGGCGACGATGGCAAAGGCGCGCTGATCCGGTGTCGGATCAATCAACACGCAATCCGCGTCGGCAGCATGGCGACCGGCGAGACGCAGGACCGCATAGGCGTCCCGCCAGCTGCCGCCAAATCCGCCGTCGCGTTCGGGGACCATCAGCAGGTCAAGTCCGGCTTCACGCCGGGCTGCATCATCCGCATGGGAAGCGAACAATCGTTCGGCGGTGGCAAGGAGGTCGTTCATCGAAGGCCCATCCCGCGGGCGATGATGCCGCGCAACACTTCACGGGTGCCACCCCGCAGCGAGAAGCTGGGCGATACCAGCAACAAATGGCGCAAGACCCGCTGCAACGGCGCAGCATCTTCACTATCACCGAGCAAGGCCTGTACGGCGACCGGCAGGGCCTGTTCGAAACTATTGCCAAGGTCCTTGACCATCGCAGCCTCGGTGCCAGGATACTCCCCGCCGGCCAGTTTGGCAGCGGTGGACATCGACATCTGCCGCAGCGTCCAAAGCTCGGCTGTGAACCGGCCAATCAGCGCGGCGACCGCTGGCTCCGGCGTCGGCCCCGCCGCCCGGACGAGTTCGACAAACAGGGCATGGCTCGACAAATATCGTTCTGGCCCGGACCGTTCGAGCGCCAGTTCGGCGGTCACCTGCTGCCAGCCCGCGCCTTCGGTGCCGACCAGTGCGTCCAGCGGCACCAGCACATCGTCAAAAAATACCTCGTTGAAGTCATGATTGCCCGCAAGGTCGATGATCGGCCGGACGATGATCCCCGGCGTATCCATCGGGATCAGCAACTGGCTGAGGCCCGCCTGTCGCTCCGAACCCGGCTCGCTGCGGACCAGGGCCAGCATGACATGGGCCTGGTGGGCACCAGAGGTCCAGACTTTCTGGCCACTGACGCGCCATCCGTCAGGCGTCCGACGCCCGGTGGTGCGAACACTGGCGAGGTCGGAGCCTGCGCCCGGTTCGCTCAGTCCGATGCAGGCGAAAATTTCGCCAGCCGCCATGCCGGGCAAGTACCGATCCCGCTGCGCCTCGGT
>JAYVLC010000092.1:0-16993 GCA_043759675.1 Sphingosinicellaceae bacterium | reverse complement strand
CGGCGGTTGCTGGCGTCAGGGTCGCCAATGCCGCAGCACCGAGCATCATGTCCCGGCGACCGAGCACGCGCCCATCGAGATCATCGACATCCATCAAGTCCAGCTTGTGGCCCAGGTTGCGATTAATCAAGCGCGGCGCGTCATTTTACGGCGGGGCCATCGCTATCGTTTCATCTTCACCGCCGGCTGGCCGTCGATCAACCCGGTGATCAGCCGCGCGTTTCGCTCAAAGGTGATGTAGCTCCAGAGCCAGGTCATCCCGACCGTGAGCCGACTGCGAAACCCGACCAGGAAATAGACATGGATCACCGACCATAGCAGCCAGGCAATCAGCCCCGAGACTTGCACCCGCCCGAAGTCCACAATCGCGCGCTGGCGACCGATCGTCGCCATATTGCCATAGTTCCGATACCGGAACGGCGGCACAGATTGCCCCTTGATCCGTCGCAGGATCGCCATTGCGGCGTAACCCCCTTGCTGCTTGGCAACCGGGGCAACGCCGGGCAACGGAGACCCGCGTTCATCAAAGCAGCTGGACGTGTCGCCGATCACCATGACGTTGGACAGGCCGGCCACGCGCAGATCATCATCCACGGGCATGCGGCCGCTTCGGTCACCGTTGCGCCCCAGCCACTTGGCAGCTGGTGAAGCCATGACCCCGGCGGCCCAAACCACCGTATTTGCGCAAACAAGTTCGGACCCGATCATCACGCCGCGTTCATGGACCTCGTTGATCCGGATACCGAGACGGACCTCGATGCCCAATTGTGCAAGCGACCGAAGCGCCTTGGTCGACAGGCTTTCTGGGAACGACTTGAGCAGGCGATGTCCAGAGTCGACGAGGATGATGCGGGAGCAATGCGGCGTGATACTGCGAAAATCACCCGACACCGAACGATGCGCCAATTCGGCAATTGCGCCCGCCATCTCGACGCCGGTTGGCCCGCCGCCGATGACAATGAATGTCAGCAAAGCATCACGCCTGGCTTTGTCAGTCTCGATTTCGGCCCGCTCGAGCGCAATCAGCACGTTGCCCCGCACTTCGGTTGCATCATCAAGGGTCTTCAGCCCTGGTGCCCAATGCTCCCACTGGTCGTTGCCCAGATAGCTATGGCGGGCACCGGTTGCGAGGATCAGCCAGTCATAGGAAATCGGCGCGGATTCGTTCACGGTGACGGTCTGGTTGTCGGTATCAACGCCGCGAACGCAGTCCAGTAGGACGCGGATATTGGAATATTGGCGCAAAATGCTGCGGATTGGGGCTGCAATGTCAGCTGGGGAGAGTCCGGCGGTTGCAACCTGATACAGCAGGGGCTGAAACAGATGGTGATTTTGCTTGTCGATCACCGTGACATCGACCGGCTGGTTGCCAAGCGCCTTGGCCGCAGCAAGGCCACCAAAGCCCGCACCGACGATCACGACATGCGGTCTGCGTCCTACGCTTGTGTCACTCATCTTCGATTGCGCCCCTCATACCTGCCAATGGGTCGCAGGGCATGAACGGCGCTGATTGGCGCACCGAATTCACCAGCTGCTCGGTTGGGTTACGTTGCCAACGCGTTGCTGGTTACACCGTGAAGATGCTTGGTCGGCCTAGTTCGGGTTGGAGGCGTCGCCGCCCTTGACCGGCGCTGAACCCACAGCGCCGATATCACCAAACAAATCTTCGAACAGGCTGGTGTCGCGGCCAAGCGTCGGGGTTTTGTCCCGAACCGGCGTGATGCTCGCCACGGTCTCAAGGCCCGTGCGCTTTACTTCGGACACATTGCCCTTTGCATCGAACGTCACAGCAAGGACCTGCTGGGTTTTGGGCTTTGGCGTAAAAAAGCCGAGCTGCTCGGTATTTCGCGAGATATAATACCAGGTCTTGTCATCGAACTGCCCGGCTACCGAGGGTCGGCCAAGCGTTGCCATCACCGACTGTTTGTTGTCGATGCCCGGCGCAATCGCCTTCACCAGCTCCTCATCGGCAATATAGCCGCTATTGTTCCGGATCCGCGTGCAACTCGCGGTGCCAACCACCACGACTGCCAGCATCACTGCCAAGGCCACCTTACGCATCAACCCACTCCCGATTGCAGCATTCACAAAGCCGCTGGACAGCGCTCATTATCCCCAAGCATAGCATCGACACAATGTTTTCCGCCCTGACCACCATCTTCCAGCGCCGCGTCCCTGCGGGTGCCCTGTATGCAGCGGTCGTCGCCAAGGCGCGGGAGCCCGGCTGGTTCACCTCGGGCGCCGTGCCGGACACCGTCGACGGGCGCTTTGATATGGTGGCGCTCATCTTCGCGCTGGTGCACCGGGCCGTGGAGCGGGGGCACGGGACCGAAGGCTTCCTCGTCAATCTTACCGAGCGGTTCATCGATGACATGGACGAATCGCTGCGCGAAATGGGCATCGGCGACATGGTTGTTGGCAAGCACATCGGTCGGATGATGGGTGCGCTCGGCGGACGGCTTGGGGCGTATCGTGTCGCGCTCGACAGCGGCGAGGGCCTGGCAGATGCCCTGACGCGCAACCTGTACCGGGGTGACCCACCCGCCGCTGGGTCGCTCGGCTGGACGGTTGCCGAGGTGACACGTCTTGCGACGCGCATCGACGCCGTTACCACAGCGGAACTCAAAGCCGGACATTTGCCATGATCAAAGTTGAGCTCGCGCGCCCGGTAGCGCTCCACGACATCGGCACGCGCTCGACGCGTCACACGGTCACGGCTAAACCGGCTGAGCGCGCCGCATTGACGGCCCGCTTTGGCCTCGCCCATCTGGGTGCGCTGGCAGCAGAGTTCGATGTCCGCTCCGAATCCGCCGGTGTCAGGGTGACCGGCATCGTCACCGGCAAGGCCGTTCAGGTCTGTGTCGTGTCGGGCGCCGATGTTCCGGCATCGATTCGCGAGACGGTTGACCTGCTATTTGCCCGGGTCGCCGCCGTCGACGCCGAGGAACTTGAACTCAGCGCGCCGGACCTTGATGTGTTGCCACTCGACGGCGATTCAATCGACCTCGGCGAGATTGCAGCGGAAACGCTCGGGCTTGCGCTTGACCCCTTTCCGCACGCCCCTGACGCGGCGCTCGCCGAGGCCAGGGCCAGGCTGATCGCCGAGGAAGATGCCGCACAGCTTGCCACCGAGGATGCAGCAGAGCGCAACCCGTTCCGCGTCCTCAAGGGCGGCAAGGAGACCTGACCATGTCACACATCGCCTATGTCAACGGTCGCTACCTGCCGCTCGCTGACGCGGCGGTGTCAGTCGAGGATCGCGGCTATCAATTCGCCGACGGTGTCTATGAAGTCTGTGCGGCCCTGAACGGGCGGCTGGTGGATTGGCCGCAGCATCTGACCCGGCTCACGCGCAGCCTTGGCGAACTGGCGATTCCCGCGCCAATGGCTGATGCACCGCTGACGCTTGTTGTGGATCATTTGCTGCGACTGAATCGCGCCACCGACGCGCTGCTCTACATTCAGGTCACCCGTGGCGTGTCGCGCCGGGATCACGCGTTCCCGACCGGCGTCCGGCCAGCGCTGGTCATGACGGTCAGACCATTTGATTTCCGCCAGCTGATCGTGCGGCAGGTCGCGGGCATCCAGGTCGTAACGACGGCCGATCAGCGATGGGCGCGTCGGGATATCAAGTCGATCGCATTGCTCCCCAACGTCCTTGCAAAACAGGCCGCCCGTACCGCAGGCGCATTCGAAGCGTGGCTGGTCGGGCCCGATGGCGTGATCACCGAGGGCACGTCGTCCAATGCCTGGATTGTCACGTCGGACGGCACCATCGTCACCCGGCCGACGGGGCCGGACATCCTGGCTGGCGTGGTGCGCAGCACAGTGCTGCGGCTCGCACGGGACCATCAGATGCGGGTTGAGGAGCGGGCGTTTTCAGTCGCCGAAGCACGGGGCGCAGCCGAAGCATTCATCACGTCAACCGGGACAATTTGTCTGGGAGTCGTGCGGATCGATCAACAATCCCTTGGTGACGGGACACCCGGCCCGATCACCCGCAGGATCAGCCAATTGCTATGGGACGAAATCGCCCGCCAGACCGGCTGGCGGGCGAACTAGCATTGCGGTTGCATACTGGATTTGACATGGGCTTTACGTGCAGCGGCCTGGTGCGCAGCCTCCGGCATGACCACGCGATGGCATGGGCAGGCTGGATGCGACGCTGGGGAGCCTGATGGCAATGCGGCGTACTTTCTGTATCGACCAGCAGATCAGAGCCGGATGGTCCTGGTTCCCAGTCTTTTTGGGGGCGTCACGGCGTTCACGCGATGTCAGATGCATCCAACTGCAATGCTAGAATTCGACCTTCGCTGCCACGCCGTAAGTCCTAGGATCCCCATACTGACTCACGTCGTAACCGCCAACGTCGAGCACCGAAATGCGACTGAGCGAGTAGAGCTTGTCGGTGAGGTTGCGGACAAACAAGCCGACGCTGATCGGGCTCCCGGCGACATGACTGTAGTCAAGCCGGGCATTGAGCAGCGTGTATCCCGCTATCGCGGAGTTGACCCCCCTGAGGTCGTTGCCGACGCGGTCGCCGCGATAGTAGAGATTGCCGCTGAGTTGCAGCTCCTCGCGGCTCCCGCGCAGGGGAAGCGTGTAGATTGCATTCAAACCGGCAGTGTCCTTCGCAATATTGCCGAAATTCTGGCCGGCAAGATTGGTCGCTGCGGCGCTGAGCGTACAGCCGGTGACGGTCGGTAAGACGAACCGGTCGTATCTGCCCAGGGTCCGATTGTAGAAACCCGAGACCACTAGCCGGTCGGTCAGGCGCGTTTCGACCTCGAGTTCGAGGCCTTTGGGCGTGCCCTTGCCGGCATTGACGATGAAGGATGACTGGCCGGTCGAACCGCCACAAACGCCGGTGATCTGGGTGTGGATGTTTTCGTACTTGCCTTTGTAGAGCGCAAGGTTGGTGCGGAACGGGACCGTTCCGACATCGAATTTCCCTTTCAAGCCGAATTCGATATCCGTGAGCACTTCGGGCGCATATTGGACGATCGCGCGGGGGGTGGTTGGCGAGATCAGGTTGAAGCCACCCGCCTTGTAACTGCGTCGGCTAGCGACATAGAGCAGCACGTTGTCCGTCACCTGATAGTCCATCCCGACCGTCCAGCTGACCCGCTGGTCCTTGAACTGCACCGTGATCGGCGTGGCGGACCATAGGTGGGGAGAGGTCGTTCGCGCAGTGGTGCAACTGCGAACCGGAGTTTCCGCCACCGGCGGGGAATTGATCGCGCACTGCAGAACGCTGATTGCCGGGTACAAGTGTCCGAAAAGTGTCGTTTTCGTCGATGAATTACCAAAAATGCCAAGCGGAAAGATCAACAAGATGGAAATTCGCGAAAACTATTCGACAATATAAAATGGTGTTTGTGGAGATTGCAAACACGCTATTTGCTTGGTCCCGGTCTTTGATGGTGCGTATTTCGGTTGAAGCGTTCGGGCTCGGTTGTCCCGCATATTGAAAATGCCTTCCGGGATACCGCGCCCGGACCAACGGACCACGCGGTTATCCAAGGTCTTCGAGCCATATACGTCCGCGCAATCCGCCCAGCGACCACCACAGCGCAGCGCAGCGCGTGCACGATCCCGCCCAGCACCCGGCGATCATCAACACGACGCTTGGCGCGCTGCCCGCTTGGTACAAGCGGCGCAATCCGCTGCCACTGCGCATCGGAAAACCAAAAGAAATCAGACAGGTCACAGCCTCCTCGTAAAAAGCAGTGGATCACATTCCAAGAACCTTGAGAATCCCCTTGTTGGGTCCGGACCCTTATCTGTGTGCCAAATGATATATGTCGGATTTTTGACTGAGAGACGCGCCTGATTGGAAGCAGGCCGTCAGGTTCTGCCTGCACACTACCCGGCGAAAATCCCGCAATAAATTTGTGGCATCACCACCCATTTGCTATCCTTCGGGGCGCCAACCACTGCTTGTTGGAACTGATCCATAAGCGCTTCCCAACGCTGCACCGCGGAATTGGCCGCATCTGCGATCGCCTTTTGTTCGAAGCTGAAGTCATCGGTCACGCGGAGAACCATAACAAGGCGCGGGCCGAACCTGTATATCTGCATCGCCTCGATACCTGCTTCGGTGATTGATGCCTCCACCTCCGGCCAGACAGCACCTGGACGATGGTAAGCCTCGTAGGCCGCGATCAATTCGGGGTCGTCGCGTAAGTCGAGTGTCAGGACGTGCTGGATCGACATTGTGGCCCTCTATCATGCTGTTGTTTCGCTGCGGCGACAAAATGATTAGCTGTAGAACGCCAATAATCACAAGGGAGTGTATGATTTTGGAAATAGACCCCCCAGAGGCGAGCGAAAACGCAAAATATCGAGCCCCTGCGCTCGACAAGGGGCTCGATATTCTGGAGCTTTTGGCCGCCGTGAAAAACGCGCAAAGCCTTACGCAGATCGGCGCGGCGCTCCGGCGATCCAAGAGCGAGCTGTTCCGGGTGCTGCTGACGCTCGAACGGCGAGGCTATGTACAACGCGTGGCCGGTGGCGAAGGATACGCGCTCACCAACAAGATGTTCGCTATTGGTCTTGATCGACCGAGCAACCAGTCGCTCATCGAGGCGGCGCTTCCGCACATGCGCGACATTGCCGATACAACGAGCCAGTCGTGTCATCTGGTGGTGCGTACCGAAGACGAGATTGTTGTCATACACCGCGTCGAATCCGGTGCCGAAGTTGGATTTTCAGTTCGGGTCGGCTACCGTCGAAAATTGACAGAGGCTACCTCCGGGCTTGTCCTCCTCGCATTTGGGTCCGACACTGAGCGGGGTTCTGACCCTCGGCTGGCCAACATCGCCAAGCAGGGGCACGCTGCAATGCAAAGCGACTTTGTCGATGGCATTACCGATCTCTCGGTACCGATACTCAGCAATGGCCAGGCGTTGGCCGCGTTGACGGTTCCGTTCGTTCGTCAACATCCCGAACGGGTGTCGAGCGACGATACGCTTGCGCTGCTGCACCGCGCATCGGGAGCGGTAAGCGCCGCGATGATAGAATCCTAAGCGTTTCTCCAGCAAACTATCATTTCGTATTTGAATTTTATGATCGTTGCCGTAGTCTTCCCTGCAAATGATTGTGCGGAGGGGAACCAAATTGACCGACCAAGGCCGCGTCTCGCAAATTCTGGAGCGGCGCTACGTCGTTCCGTTTCTCGTTGTTGCGAGTCTGTTTTTCTCGTGGGCACTGGCCAGCAGCCTGAACGACGTGCTGATACGTCATTTCCAAAAAGCGTTGTCGATAAACCGCGGTCAGTCTGGCTTCATCCAGTTTGCATTTTACATCGGCTATTTCTGTGCTGCGCTGCCGGCAGGATGGCTGATGCGGCGAACCAGCTACAAGGTCGGCATTCTGTGCGGCCTTGCACTCTATTGCGTCGGCGCACTGGCGTTCTGGCCAGCGGCGATCTTGCAAAGCTTCCCGCTATTCCTTGCGGGCTTGTACATCATCGCGTTCGGTGCCGCGTTCCTGGAGACCGCTGCCAATCCTTATATGGCGGCGCTCGGCGACCCTGCAACCGGGCCGTCGCGGCTCAACCTCGCGCAGAGCTTTAATGGCCTGGGGGCAATCGTCGGGCCTTTTATCGGCGGCCTGTTCATTCTGTCGGGCGTCGAATATTCGCCGATGCAAATTGCATCAATGGCTCCGGCTGCCGAAAGGGCCTATCGCGCTGCAGAGGCTCAGGCAGTCGTCGGCCCGTATCTCGGGCTGGCCGCGTTTGTAGCGATCTTGTTCGTGCTCGTCGCGGTCACGGCGTTGCCGAACCTTGATGCCGACAATAGGTCACAGCGCAGCAGCCTGCTCGCAACGTTCCGTCACAAGCATCTCTCCGCCGCTGTCGTCGCGCAATTCTTCTACGTTGGCGCACAAGTCGCCATATGGAGCTACTTCATCGATTTTGCCAAGGAGATGGCACCTGAGCTGAGCGAACGCACGGTTGCTTTCCTGCTTTCGGCGAGCCTCGGCGCATTTCTTGTTGGGAGACTCAGCGGCAGTTGGCTGTTCACGCGCATCCCCGCACCCCGACTGCTCATCGTGTATGGCGTCGCCAACATCGGGCTCTGTGCGCTCGCCGGTATGTCGAGCGGCATGCAAGCGATCGGAGCATTGTGGCTCACCAGCTTTTTCATGTCGATCATGTTCCCGACGATCTTCGCTCTGGGCGTCCGCGATCTCGGGCCTGACACCAAGACGGGAAGCTCATTGCTGATCATGTCGATCATCGGCGGCGCGCTGATGCCGGTAGCGATGGGCTATGTCGCCGATGCATTTGGCGGACTGCGGCCCGCACTGATCCTGCCTTCAATCGGCTTCGCGGCGGTGATATGGTTCGGCGCTATCGGCTGGCGGCTCGACCGAGCCTAAGCGGCTTCCACGACTATCTGGGATTGCTCCCCTAGCCCCTCGATGCCGAGCTTGATCCTGTCGCCAGGTTGCAGGTAGACCGGTGGCTTCTGGCCAAGGCCGACGCCTGGGGGCGTTCCTGTCGTGATCACATCACCCGGATGAAGGCTCATGAATTGGCTGATGTAGCTGACAAGGAAGACGGGATCGAAAATCATCGTGCGCGTCGAACCGTTCTGGTAACGGTGCCCGTTGACCTCGAGCCACATGTGCAGGTTGGACACCTCAGGCAAGGCGCTGCGGGTGACCAGCCAAGGCCCAATCGGACCGAAGCTGTCGCAGCCCTTTCCTTTCATCCATTGTCCGCCACGCTCCATTTGAAACTCGCGCTCGGACACATCGTTGCAGATACACCAGCCCGCAATGCCCGCTTCGGCGTCGGCGCGGTCAGCATAGCGTAGGTGGCCACCGATTACGACCGCGAGCTCGACCTCCCAATCGAGCTTGGTGCTTCCGCGTGGTCGGATGATCTGGTCATTCGGTCCGGTTATCGCGCTCGTCGCCTTCATAAACAGGATCGGCTCGTCCGGGACTTGGGCACCGGTCTCGGCGGCATGATCTGCGTAGTTCAAACCTACGCAAATGAACTTTCCGACCTTGCCGACACACGGGCCGAGTCGGGTTGCACCATCGACGACAGGCAAGGTGTCCGGTTGGATTGCGGCAATTTGTTCCAGGCCCCGCGCCGTCAGCCAGTCACCCGAGATATCGTCGACGTGTGCGGAAAGATCGCGGATTGCGCCATCTGCGTCGATCAGGCCGGGGCGCTCGGTGCCCGGTGCACCATGGCGGACAAGTTTCATGGTCTCGCTCCTGTTCAGATGGTCCAGCCGCCGTCGATGGCTATCGCCTGGCCCGACATGAACGCCGACTCGTCGCTGGCCAGATAAACCGCGAGATCGGCAATCTCAGCGGCTCGACCCAGGCGTCCCATTGGCTGGCGCGCGATAAACGCCGCGCGCGCGGCGTCATAGTTGCCCCCTGCGCTCAATCTTTCGTATAGGGATGGCGTCTCGACAGTGCCGGGGCAAATCGCGTTGGCACGGATGCCTTGCTGGACGAAATCAGCGGCTATTGCCTTGGTCATGCCAATTACTGCGCCCTTGCTTGCACCATATGCGAAGCGGTTCGGCACGCCCTTGATCGACCCTGCGACCGACGCCATTGTGATGACCGAGCCACCGCCACCGGCTACCATAACCGGTAACAGCGCGCGGATAAGCTGGAACATTGCGGTCACATTAAGCGCGAACGAACGATCCCAATCTGCATCGCTGCATTCAAGTATTGAACCACTCGCGACATAGCCCGCGAACGAGGCGATGATGTCCACTGCGCCGACTCGCGGTACCAGCGCCGAGATAGCAGCACCGTCAGTGACATCGACGACAAGGGCATCGCAAGCCGTCTCAGCGGCGAGGCCAGCAAGCGTATCCCCATTTATATCGAGCGCAATGACATGGGCGCCCTCGGCCACGAAACGCATGACTGTCTCGCGCCCAATGCCCTGGCCAGCGGCAGTGACCACGGCGCGCTTGCCTGCCAGCCGTCCGCTCATCTGGACGCTCTTGCTACACGCGGCAGGCAAGCCGGACCAACCGGATCGAACGACTTGTAGGTCAAGATAAACTCCTGGTGTCCGAGTGCTTCTGAAACTGTCAGCTCGCCCGCCGCCACGCGACGGACGAGATCAAAGACCTCCCGACCAACGGATTCGGGTGTCGCAGTCGCATCTTCCAGAATGCGTCCCGCATCGATGTCCATGTCTGACGCGAGCTTTCGATATGTTTCCGGATTGGCGCAAACTTTGATCACAGGAGAGATCGCCGAGCCGACGACGGAACCGCGTCCGGTCGTAAAGAGTGTCATATGTGCGCCCGACGCAATCATTTCGACGATTTCCGCGTTGTCGGAGATATTGGGGAAGCCAAAGCGGACTTCGCCATCCGGTACGACATCGAGCAAATAGAGCCCGCCAGACGGCGGCACGTCACCCGGCTTGATCAAGCCGGAAATCGGCGAGTTGCCCGACTTGGAGTAGGCACCCATGGACTTTTCTTCCTGGGTCGTAAGGCCGCCTTCGGCATTGCCTGGCGCGAAGCTGCCGTAGCCGAGCGTTTGGTAGTAGCGCTCGGCCTTCTCGACCGCCGCGATCAATTCCCGCGCGAGTTCGGGCGTCACCGCGCGATCAGCCATGATCGCTTCGCAACCGACAAGTTCGCCGGTCTCCTCGAAGATACAGGTCGCGCCTTCGTCGACGAGCCTATCGAATGCAAATCCTACGGACGGATTGGCCGTGATGCCGCTTGTCCCGTCGGATCCGCCGCAAACCGTGCCGATCACGAGGTCTGATAGCGCCATCGGGATGCGTGGCACGTCGGCAATCCGCGCACGCATTGCGGCGACGATCGCCACACCCCGATCGATAGTCGCGCGTGTGCCGCCGCTTTCCTGAATGACCAGCGTTTCAACTGGGCGCTCTGACGCGCGCACCGTTTCTTCAAGTGATTCGCGCGCGAACCCTTCGCAGCCGAGCGAAACGAGCACCACACCCCCGACATTGGGATGGGTGGTAAGCCTCTCCATCATTCGCTGCGCATAGCCGTTTGGATAGCAGCCCGGGAAACCAATTAGCTGAACGGACGGGTCCGCTGCTGCGGTCACGATAGCGCGCGCGACGTGGTGCGCACACTCGACGAGATAGGCGACGACGATGACGTTGCGAATGCCTTTGCGTCCGTCGGCGCGTTGATAGCCGAGAATGGTCATCGCCCGTCTCCACCCCGATGGTGCGACGCGATGTAATCGCTCGCCAGATTGTGCATGTGGACATGGTCACCGCAGCCGACCGCGAATGTAAGCGACCCGATCGGCGCGCCCGATTTCACGACCTTGGCACCCGCCGGGAGCGAATGCCGCGCAAGCTTGTGCCCGACGGCGACATCCATCACCGCGATGATGATCTCGCCGTCGATGCACAAAGCATCGCCGGTCATCACCGTCTGGCGCACGACAACCACATTGTCGCGCGGGTTGAGAAGGATCACCTCGCCACTGAATGTTGTTCCGATCATCTCTCGACCCCGGCGGCCAACGCATCGAGTTCGTCCCACAAGGCTCCGGGTATCAACAAGTTACGAACCGCAAGGAAATCGTCGAGCTCGGCTTGCGATGCGATTCCGACGATTGTACTCGCAACAGCGGGGTGCCGTGCTGCGAATTGCGCGGCGGCGGCGCGCAACGGCACGCCATGCCTTGCGCACGCGGCATCGATAGCGCGCGTCCTGACGACGACGTTCCGCGAAGGCGATGCATAGTCATATCGCGCCGCAGGACTGTCAGCACCCGTCGCCAGAATACCGCTGTTGAAGATGCCGCCGATAATCACCGCAACGTCCCGTTCCATGCAGCGTGGCAGGAATACATCAGTCGCGCTGCGATCCAGCAGCGTGTATCGCCCCGCTAGGAGCACGCAATCGAGCGGTGCCGCAGCCATGGCGTCGAGCGCAACCTGCGTTTCATTGATGCCCAGGCCGATAGCGCGGACGACGCCCGCATCCCGTAAATCCGACAGTGCACGGTACGCGCCATTCATTGCTGCCCGGAAGACATCCCGATGCGCATCGCCATGGGTCAAGGCGCCGATGTCGTGGATGAGCGCGATGTCGATGCGATCAGTCTTCAATCGCGCCAGGCTTGCCTCGATCGAGCGCATCGCGCCGTCCCGGCTGTAGTCGAACCGCTCGCGACAGGCGTTTGGAGAGACGAAGCCTTCACGCAGCGCGCCGACATCGGCGTCCGGGTCAGGTTCGAGCACCCGCCCCACCTTGGTCGACAGAATATAGGTTGAACGGTCGGTGTTCGACAGCGCCTGACCTAAACGCTCTTCGGCAAGGCCGAAACCATAACGCGGTGCGACATCAAATAGCCTGATGCCAACCTCCAACGCATGCCTGACAACCGCGACAGCGCTATCGTCATCGATCGCCCGATACAGATTGCCGAGCGGCGCGCAGCCGAGGCCCAGCGCAGGCAAGACATTTTTCAGAGGAATGCTATCCGCCATTGCGCGGCAATTCTCGCTGTTTTACATATAATTCTTCAGTTCAAGTTTGATACGATGGCGACGATGCGTCGTCAACCAGTTGACAGGGTGCGAATGGCGCGTGATTGGACAATCGAAGATTTCCGGACCTCGGCAAAGGATCGACTGCCAAGGTTTTTATTCGAGTATCTGGAAGGCGGTGCGCTGAACGAGCAAACGCTTGCGCGAAATTCGTTCGATTATGAGGGGCTTGCGATCCGCCAGCGCGTGCTCGGCGATGTGTCCCGCGTCGATACGGCGATCGACTTGTTCGGAACGACGAGCGCGTTGCCATTGGCGCTGTCGCCGGTTGGTATGGCAGGGATGTACGCACGACGCGGCGAAGCGCAGGCGGCCCGTGCGGCGGCGCGCGCGCGCATCCCCTTCACCCTGTCGACGGTCTCGATCTGCGATCTTGCCGAAGTCCAGTACGCGAGCGGCACGCCCGCATGGTTCCAGCTCTACGTCACCCGTGATCGTGGCTTCATGTCTGCAACAATCCAACGCGCGCAAGCGCTTGGTGCAAGCGCGCTGATCATGACGGTCGATATGCCGGTACCAGGCACCCGCTATCGGGACAAGCGTACCGGCCTGTCGGGTAGTTTTGGCTGGCGACAATCGATATCGCTGTATGCGCAGGCGATGCTCCGGCCGGGATGGGCGTGGGACGTCGGACTGCGTGGACGTCCGCACAGCTTCGCGACGGTCGCTGCGAGCGCAGAAGGCGACTTCGGTATCGCCGGGTTCTGGGGGCGGATGGCAGACAATTTTGACGCCACAGTCGGATGGAGCGATATCGAGCAGGTGCGGTCGCTGTGGCATGGCCCGCTGCTGATCAAGGGGATTCTCGACCCTGAGGACGCGCGACGCGCGGTCGCCCTCGGCGCCGACGGCATTATCGTCTCGAACCACGGCGGCCGCCAACTCGATGGTGCGCCATCGACAATCCGCGCGCTCGGCCCGATCCGCGATGCGCTCGGCGAGAGTCCGAAAATACTGGTCGACGGCGGTATCCGGTCCGGCGTCGATTTGTTCCGGGCGCTGGCGATGGGGGCGACAGCCGGCATGATCGGGCGCCCGTGGGTCTATGCACTGGCTGCCGACGGTGGACGCGGCGTCGAACGGTTGGTCGCGACAATCCGTGATGAACTGGCGATTACGATGGCGCTCGCGGGCAAGACCGGTGTCGCTGCCATCGACCGGTCTGCACTACTGATATGACACGGACGATCGACAGCCACCAGCACTTCTGGGCGCTTGCAACCGGCGAGTATGATTGGCTCGACGGCGACGGGCTGGACGCGATCCGACATGATGTCGGACCTGACGACCTGCGCCCCTTGCTTGAGGCGCACAACGTCGACGCAACAATAGCGGTTCAGGCGGCTCCGACGACCGGAGACACCGAACGGCTGCTGGCACTTGCCGATGTGACGCCTTGGATCGCAGGTGTGGTCGGCTGGGTCGACCTGCAATCGCCGGACGCCATCGAAAAGATTCAGGAGCTGGCACGGCATCCGCGCCTGTGTGGTTTGCGGCCGATGTTGCAGGACGATCCCGACGCGGCCTGGATTGTGGAGGACAGCGTTGCTCCCGCCATCAAGCGAATGATCGACCTCAACCTGGTGTTCGACGCATTGGTTCGCGCGTCGCAGCTGCCGTTGCTCGCGCGCCTCGCCCAGCGCTTTCCCGAATTGCGGATTGTCCTTGATCACGCGGGAAAGCCGCCGATAGCTTCGACCAATACCGACGAATGGAAAGGTCATATCGTGCGACTTGCCGGGCATCCAAATGTCGCATGCAAGCTATCCGGGTTGTGGACCGAATCCGGGGGCGACTGTCGAGATGAGGTGATCGGCGCTGTAATCGAGGTGCTCGTTGCGGCCTTCGGAACCTCCCGGCTCCTTTGGGGCTCGGACTGGCCTGTACTCGAATTGGCCGGACAATATGGCACTTGGCATGATCAAACTCGTCGGCTGGTCCCGAACGCTGATGCGGCGGCAATCTTTGGCGGCAACGCCAAGCGGATTTACCGGCTTCGTTGATCGCAGTTTCGAACGGTCCAGCAGGCACATGCGCACCATCGACCCAGTTGACCACAGGACGCTGATCCCAACCGGGTTGATGACGGCAACGGGCAGACCGGTGTTGCCACCAAAACCAAGCCGCAAACCAAGCGACCGGCGCTGTATACCGTCCTGTTGCTGAACGACGATTACACCCCGATGGAATTTGTCGTGCTGTGCCTGCAACGTTTTTTCCGGACGGGGATGGAGGACGCAACGCGCGTCATGCTGCACGTCCACCAGAAGGGCTTCGGCGTGTGCGGGATTTTCACCTACGAAGTCGCCGAGACCAAAGTGAACCAGGTCCTCGACTTCGCCCGCCAGCACCAACACCCGCTGCAATGCACGATGGAGAAGGCCTAGGGGGTCCGGTGGGCGCCGAGGTGCGGTAATGCAGTTCCCGCCGTCCGAGTTTAAGCCGCTCAAAGACTTGGCGTCGGTGAGATCGAGGCGCTTATCAAGGCGCGCGGGGCTATCGCGGAATATGCGACCAACACCGAGCGGCTTCGCCATACGCGGGCGCTGGCGATGCTGAACGACGAAATGGGCAAACGGGTGAAGGCGCGACAGCCTAATTTAGGTAGGTCACGCTAAGCGCCCTATTGGCGAATCTGAAAACTCCTAAAATTTATCTGAAATAACTTACTATTAACGCCGATATATAGCATTATCACTTCTCATTAAATAGCGAAGGGGTGTTTAATTATGGCAGGAAAAATTTCAGTCCGCGAATTTGAGCGGAAGGTTAGGGCGCTTGAGGAGGTCTCTATAACAATCAGAGCGCCATCAAGCCAGATGGTCGACGATTACGGATTTGAGAAGAGGGCGGCGGCAACCGCGTCGGTCACAGATTGGCTTGAAACAAGGGTAAAGCCTCGCTTAGGCGACGTGGAATTCGCCATTATAAACTCCGAATATGTTGCCGATACGCCCCACGGTAGAACAAAAATGTCAACCTTGAGAGCGAGTTACGAGCGTTAAGTGTTCGCGTAATAAACCGGATGTGACGAAGGGCGGGCTAGAAAGGGGGGTGCTATGGCATCAGAAGGCAGATGTTACGATTGCGATGATATTCTTCCGGCCAATCAGTTGCGACGAAAGCGGATTTCTCAATCGGCAGGGAGTAGTTTTGGAGTCACAAGGCGCGGGCATAAAAGCGGCCCAACCTATGATGAGCGCGCAACCAAATATTATCGCAATAGAGACATCCTAATTTGTTCCGATTGTGCCGCTCGTAGGCGTCGCAACGCGTTCCTAAAGTTTCTTTTCTGGGTCGCCGTGATTGGCGGCGGTTTTGTCTATTTGACGAATCATAGAAGTTCATCCCGCACCCACATCGATGCTGGTGAAGGCGCGCAAGGCTCTGAAAACCTGACGGCAAAAGAGGGCGATGCCACCTCCGCTGCTTCGGAGGTCGAGCAATCTCAGGGTGAGGGATTATCGCAGCCCGCGGAACATCTTTCTGACAAGGAAAGCTCCCAGTCCGATGCGGCAACCGTGTCAAGGGATCAGGCCGAATCAGAACCAACAAAACAGGATGCCACCACTTTCGACTTTAACTCTGATCGAATTCAAGAAGTTGCTCAAGAGGCGCTAAACTCTGGATCGAGCGAAATGTGGAAGGAGGCAGGTAGAAAAGGATATGCGGTGGTCAGTGCGATTACGGAATCTAATGGCTCTTCTTGTCGCAGTTTGTTTTTCACCCTGATTGAGGATGGAAGCCAAACCCAGTCAGAAGTCCGTAAAATGTGTAAAACTGACTCTGGCCAATGGGAGCAAAAATAGGCCTTTCACGCGATGCCAAAAGCATCGCGGATTGCCACGACGAAAATATCAGCCTGTCCGACTGCCCATGCCGCGTCTTCGTCACTGACGGGATCACCCGTGTAATCGGCCAGAAGGTGGAGACGCTCGACTTTGTTTAGCGAGGAACCCAGTTCCGACGCGACGTGCCCACCAAGGACAAGGTGCTGACCGAAGGCTGCAATCAATCCTCTATGGGTTTTGGTGGCGGAAGCTGTTTCCGCGACATTGGCGGAACGGAATGCTGCATGAGCGGCGTCGAACATGGCATAATAGGCACGATTGCAAGCGCCATCAGCATCGCCACCAACAAGCAGTTGGTGCGCGCTCGTCAGCGCTTGAGCGGCCTTCCGCATATAGGATTCCGGTGTGACGGACTTGCTCACAGGGCCACCCCTTCACGCTGGATCGTGCGGATCAGGGCTGGATTGCTGAATTGTTCGGGGTGTTCCATTTCTCCGCCCCACAGCGGCAGGGCATCGACGAGGATGCCGGTTTCCAGCATCACGTCGAACGCGATGCCCGCCATGTCGATTGCCGTGGTTGACCGTTTGCCGTGTTCGCCTTTCAGCACCACGGCAATATCGGCGTCACTTGTCGCGTTGTGTGTGCG